>NZ_JBFUHN010000002.1:0-233343 GCF_056402375.1 Variovorax sp. P4_B10
GCGCTCGACCGCGGTGAAGTCGCCGCTCTTGCCTGCACGCTCGACCATCTGGCGATAGCTGTCCATCATTCGCGACGTGTCCCTGGGCGTCAGGTCCTTGGCCGGCTTGGCGAGATAGGCCGCCACTTCGGGCGGCAGCGCGGCATTCACGGCGCTGAACTCATGGCCGGCGCCCGTGGTTCGCGTTCCTGCCTGGGCGGCGTGCGCCGCGTCGTCGCCCAGCGCCGCAGCGCCCTTGCCCGCGGCACCGGCCACGCCGGTTGCACTCTCGGCTGCGACGGCGCCTGCCCCGACCGCAGCCCCCTTGCCCGCGGTGCCCGCCGCCTTGCCCGCGGTTGCGGCCTTGCCCGCCGCCTTCCCGAGCAAGCTCCAGAAGGCATGCGCCGGCGTGATGGAACCGGCCGCGAGCGCGGCGCAGAGGGCGAGGGCGGCCCAGTTCGGGCGCGATGGTCGAGGGTGGCGTCGTGTCTGCATGCACCGATGCTAAGCGTTGATATCCGTGCGGCGCGCGCAGGGGCGCCGGCTGCGCGTCATACTGCGCGACTCCGAGCATTTTTCCGAACGGGATACCCATGGCAGGCTTGAAACCGGGCGCACCGACGCCGCAATCGATCACCGTGCACGGCCAGTCGCGCGTGCTCGAGGTCGGCTTCTCGGACGGCGCGACCTTCCGCATTCCGTTCGAGCTGATGCGCATCTACTCGCCGTCGGCCGAAGTGCAAGGCCATGGCCCGGGCCAGGAAATCCTGCAGACCGGCAAGCGCAATGTCGAGCTGGCCAACCTCGAACCGGTCGGCAACTACGCCGTGCAGCCGACCTTCAGCGACGGCCACAACACCGGCATCTATTCGTGGGACCTGCTCTACGAACTCGGTGCGAATCAGGCCGAGCTGTGGGCGCAGTACGAGCGCAGGCTGGCGCAAGCGGGCGTCGATCGCGATGCCCCGATGCCCGACAAGAGCGGCCCCGCCTGCGGCAGCCACTGACGCCTCGAATACCCTTGTGCTATTGAAAAGATAGCCATGTCGGCAGGAAGGGCGCGCGTTGCGACGCCACTTCATTTGAAGAAAAAGCAACAAATGTCCGGCGTCAGCGCGGGGTCGTCGTCTTGATGTGAAGGCTTCCGGCCTAACATCGGTTGCATGAGTACCACCCACTTCGGCTTCGAGAAAGTCGACGAAAGCGAGAAGGCGCAACGTGTTCGCGGCGTCTTCGACTCTGTCGCCTCGCGCTACGACATCATGAACGACCTGATGTCGGTGGGCCTGCACCGCGCCTGGAAGGCCTACACCGTGATGGTGGCGAACGTGGGCGAAGGCTCGCGCGTGCTCGACATCGCGGGCGGCACCGGCGACCTCGCGCTGGCCTTCTCGAAGAAGGTCGGCGCCACGGGCCAGGTGGTCCACACCGACATCAACGAAGCCATGCTGAGCACCGGCCGCGACCGCCTGCTCGACGCCGGCGTGGCGCTGCCCACGCTGGTCTGCGATGCCGAGAAGCTGCCTTTCCCTGACGACTACTTCGACGTCGTGACCGTGGCCTTCGGCCTGCGCAACATGACGCACAAGGACATCGCGCTGAAGGAAATGAACCGCGTGCTCAAGCCCCGCGGCAAGCTGCTGGTGCTCGAGTTCTCGAAGGTCGCGAAGCCGCTCGCCAAGGCCTACGACTGGTACTCCTTCAACGTGCTGCCGCGCCTGGGCAAGCTCGTGGCCGGCGACGACGCGAGCTATCGCTACCTGGCCGAATCGATCCGCATGCATCCCGCGCAAGAGGAACTCAAGACCCTCATGAAAGAGGGCGGTTTCGGACATGTGGACTATCACAACATGACGGGTGGCGTGGCCGCTCTCCATGTTGGAATCAAGTGTTGACGAAGCGAATTTTTCGCTCAAGAGGAGACGACATGAAAAGTTTGGGTTCTTTGTTTTTGGCAGCTGCATTGGTGCTGGTCAGTGTCCAGGCCGACGCCGCGCGCATCGGCGGTGGCAAATCCGTCGGTCGCCAGTCGTCCAACGTGACGCAGCGCGAGTCCGCATCGCCTTCGGCGCCTGCGCAGCAGAACGCGACCAGCGCGGCACCCAAGCCCGGAACTCCCGCACCTGCGGCAGCCGCACCGAAGCGGCCCTGGGGTGCGATGCTCGGTGGCATTGCCGCCGGCCTGGGCCTCGCATGGCTCGCGCATTCGCTCGGCCTTGGTGCCGGCTTCGGCAACATCCTGCTGATCGGCCTGCTGGTGCTGGCCGCGGTGGTGGCATGGCGCATGTTCAAGGCACGCTCGGCAGCGTCGGCAGGTGGCAACCGCCAGGGCGGTTTCGCCTTCGAGGGTGCGGGCAACCCCGCCAACGCCAGCGCACCGGTGCAATACAGCCCGGCCAACGTGGGCAACGATGCCTCGGCACGGCCATGGGAGCGTTCGGCAACCGCCTTCGATGCCACGCCGGCCGATGGCGACCGCCACGGCAGCAGCCTCTCGGCCGCGGGCGCCGCGGCTGGCGGCAGCATGATCGGCTCGGCACTGGCCGGCTCGCAGTCCTGGGGCATCCCCACGGGCTTCGACGTGGATGGCTTCCTTGCCGCCGCCAAGCGCAACTTCGTGACGCTGCAGGACGCATGGGACCGCGCCGACGTTTCGACGCTGCGCTCGATGATGACCGACAGCATGGTCGGCGAGATCCGCGCGCAGCTGGCCGATCGCGCCAGCCACACCGGCGGCGCCTCGAACAAGACCGAGGTCGTGATGCTCGACGCCAAGCTGCTCGGCATCGAAGAGCTGCCCGACGCCTACATGGCGAGCGTGGAGTTCTCCGGCATGATCCGCGAAGACGCCTCCGCCGGCCCGGGCCCGTTCCGCGAAGTCTGGAACATGACCAAGCCGACCAACGGCAATGGCGGCTGGCTGGTGGCCGGCGTGCAGGCCCTGCAGTAAACGGCCGGTGTCGCGGCCGCCGGGCCGCGTACAGAAACGATAATGGGGACATGGCCACACCATCGTCCCCTTTTTCTTTTCTCGGCGACCTCTTCAACCGCATCGGCGAGCGCCTGCAGCCGCCGGACTGGGCGGTCCACGAGATCCAGCACCGCGCGGTCCTGTTCCTGAACCACGTGCTGCAGCAGGAGCCCGAGGCTCAGCAGAGGCTGCTGCGCCAGCAGGGGCGGGTGGTGCGCTTCCAATGGCGCTTCGTGACGATGGAACTGGTGGCCACGCCGGCCGGTCTGCTCGACCTCGCACCTGCGGGCTCGACGTCTGAACTCACCCTCACCGTGATCGACGAATCCCCCTTCGATATCGCCCGCGCCACGCTGCGCGGCGACAAGCCCTCGGTCCAGATCGTCGGCGACGTGCAGCTGGCCGCCGAGGTCAACTGGCTGGTCGACCATGTGCGCTGGGATATCGAGGACGACCTCGCACGCCTGATCGGCGACGTGCCGGCGCACACCCTCGGCAACGGCGTGCGGCGTGTCGTGACCGCGCTGCGCCAGTTCGTCGGCGACCGCACGGCACGCGCCGGCGGTTCGGCGGCTGGCTCGGCGGGCACGGCCGAATGAGGCGCTTCTACCGCGGCCTGTTCATCGTCTGGGTCGCGCTGCGCTATGGCCTGGACGAGCTCGTGCTCACGAGCTTCCGCAAGCCCTGGCTGGGCGTGGTGGCGCGCGTCGTTTCCGTCGGCCGGAATCTCGATGCGCCGCGTGGTCAGCGGCTGCGCGAGGCGCTGGAGCGCCTCGGCCCGATCTTCGTGAAGTTCGGCCAGGTGCTGTCGACCCGGCGCGACCTGCTGCCGCCCGACATCGCCGACGAACTCGCCTTCCTGCAGGACCGCGTGCCGCCGTTCCCCTCGGCGGTGGCCATCGCAACCATCGAGCGCGCGTTCCGCCGCCCGGTGAGCGACGTCTTCGTGCAGTTCGACGAGACGCCGATCGCCAGCGCCTCGATCGCGCAGGTCCACTTCGCGACCATCCGCACCAACCAGGGCGAGATCCGCGATGTCGCGGTCAAGGTGCTGCGCCCCAACATGCGCGGCGTGATCGAGAAAGACCTGGCGCTCATGGCCATGATGGCCGGCTGGATCGAGAACCTTTCGGCCGACGGCAAGCGCCTGAAGCCGCGCGAAGTGGTCGGCGAGTTCGACAAGTACCTGCACGACGAGCTCGACCTCGTGCGCGAAGCGGCCAATGCGGCCCAGCTGCGCCGCAACATGGCCGAGCTCGACCTGGTGCTGATCCCCGAGATGTTCTGGGACTTCTGCCATCCCGAGGTGATCGTGATGGAGCGCATGAATGGCGTGCCCATTGCGCAAATGGACCGCCTGCGCGCGGCCGGCGTCGACATTCCCAAGCTGGCGCGCGACGGCGTGACGATCTTCTTCACGCAGGTGTTCCGCGACGGCTTCTTCCATGCCGACATGCACCCCGGCAACATCCAGGTGAGCCTGGAGCCCGAGACCTTCGGCCGTTACATCTCGCTCGATTTCGGGATCATCGGCACGCTGACCGAGTCGGACAAGGAATACCTCGCGCAGAACTTCGTGGCCTTCTTCCGGCGCGACTACAAGCGCGTGGCCGAGCTCCACCTCGAAAGCGGCTGGGTGCCCGAAGGCACCCGCATCGACGAGCTGGAGGGCGCGATCCGCACCGTCTGCGAGCCGTACTTCGACCGGCCGCTGAAGGAAATCTCGCTCGGCATGGTGCTGATGCGGCTGTTCCAGACCTCGCGCCGCTTCCACGTCGAAATCCAGCCGCAGCTGGTGCTGCTGCAAAAGACCCTGCTCAACATCGAGGGCCTGGGCCGCAACATCGACCCCGAGCTCGACCTCTGGGCCACCGCCAAGCCCTTCCTCGAAAAGTGGATGGTCGACCAGATCGGCCCCAAGAAGCTGTTCGAGCAGCTCAAGGCCGAGGCGCCGCGCTATGCCAAGCTGCTGCCGCAATTGCCTCGCCTGCTGCACGATTTCCTCGAAAATCGGCCCGCAGATCACCGCCGCGAGTTGCTGGAGCTGTTGGCCGCGCAGAAACGCACCAACAAGCTGCTCCAGACCATCATCTACGGTGGCATAGGATTTGTATTGGGGTTGCTCGCCATGCAATTGCTGGTGCGTGTGAAGTTGTTCTAGAGGAGATTCCCCGTGCTGCTGACGCTGGTTGTCGTCTATTTGCTGGTCACCATCGCCATCGGCCTCTACGCCGCCAAGCGGGTGAAAAACACCACCGACTTCGCGATTGCAGGGCGGCACCTGCCGCTTTTCATGATCGTGACGACCACCTTCGCGACCTGGTTCGGGTCCGAAACGGTGCTCGGCATCCCGGCCAAGTTCATCGAGGGCGGCTTGCACGGCGTGATCGAGGACCCGTTCGGCGCCGGCACCTGCCTGATCCTGGTGGGGTTGTTCTTCGCGGGCAAGCTCTACCGCATGACGCTGTTGACCATCAGCGACTACTACCGCGAGCGCTACGGCCGCAGTGTCGAGGTGGCCTGCACGCTCATCATCATGCTGAGCTACCTGGGCTGGGTCTCGGCGCAGGTCACGGCGCTCGGGCTGGTGTTCAACGTGCTGTCGGCCGGCACCATCAGCATTCCGATGGGCATGGTGATCGGGGTGGTCTCGATCCTGGCGTACACGCTGTTCGGCGGCATGTGGTCGGTGGCGGTGACTGATTTCATCCAGATGATCATCCTGGTCTCGGGCCTTGCGGTGATCGCGGTATTCGCCGGCAACATGGCTGGCGGCGCCGACAAGGTGGTGGCCTTCGCGGTCAGCAGGGACCTGTTCAAGTTCTGGCCTGAGCCCAACTGGCACGACATGGTGTTCTTCTTCGCGGCGGCCATCACCATGATGCTGGGCTCCATTCCGCAGCAGGACGTGTTCCAGCGCGTGATGTCGGCCAACAGCGTCAAGGCCGCCACCCGCGGCCCGGTGATCGGCGGCGTGGCGTACATCCTGTTCGCCTTCGTGCCGATGTTCCTGGTGGCCAGCGCGCTGCTGATCATGCCGGAGGAGGTGGCCGTGCTGCTGAAGGAAGATCCGCAGAAGGTGCTGCCCACGCTGGTGCTGCAGAAGATGCCGTTCGTGATGCAGGTGCTGTTCTTCGGTGCACTGCTGTCGGCCATCAAGTCGACTGCCTCGGCCACGCTGCTGGCACCCAGCGTCACCTTCACCGAGAACATCTGGCGCCAGTTCCGGCCCGCGGGCACCGATCGCCAGAATCTCATGACCATGCGCATCACGGTGCTGTTGTTCAGTGCCGCCGTGCTGGCCTATGCCATCCGCATGCAGGGCACGCCGATCTACGAGCTGGTCTCGGGCGCCTACCAGGTGCCGCTGGTGGGGGCATTCGTGCCGCTGGTGTGCGGCCTGTACTGGCGCCGCGCCACCACCCAGGGGGCCGTTGCGTCGATCCTGTTCGGCATCTGCACCTGGCTGCTGTTCCTGGCCATGCCCTGGGGCGCGATGTTCCCGGCCCAGCTCGCGGGTGTGCTGGCCTCTTTTGTCGGCATGGTGGCCGGTTCGCTGCTGCCGCAATGGGTGGTGAACACTCACACGCCGCACCGGCCGTTGGCCACCGGGCCGGCTTGACGTCACCTGGGCGACGGGGTAGGCGCTTATAATCGAGGGCTTTGCGAGCGGCAGCTGCGCCGCTTTTTGGACCCTATTTCCCCATGCCCATCTACGCCTACAAGTGCAGCGCCTGCGGCTTTGCCAAAGATGCTTTGCAGAAGATGTCCGATGCGCCCCTGACGGTGTGTCCGGCGTGCGGCGCGAGCGCGTTCGAAAAACAGGTCACGGCCGCCGGTTTCCAGCTCAAGGGCTCGGGCTGGTACGTGACCGATTTCCGTGAAGGCGGCGGCAAGAAGGCCGAACCGGCCACGGCACCCGTTGCGAGCGACGGCGCCAAGTCCGCCGAGTCTTCTGCCTCCACCTCTGCGCCGAGCGCTGCGCCAGCACCGGCGCCCGCCCCTGCGCCGGCCCCTGCCGCCAAGAGCGGCGACTGAGACCTCCGACCATGCTCGCCCTGCGCAAATGGCTGTTCTCCGGCTTGCTGGTGATCGTTCCGCTGTTCATCACCCTGGCGGTGCTGAAGTGGATCATCGACACGCTGGACCAGACGCTGTGGGTGCTGCCGGTGGTCTGGCAGAAGTGGCTGTACCAGAACAACATCCGCGGACTCGGCGTGCTGCTCACGCTCGCCATCCTGCTGGTGGTCGGCGCCATCGCGAGCAACTTCGTCGGCAAGCGCCTGCTCGGCTGGGGCGACGCCGTGGTGCGGCGCATTCCGGTCGTGCGCTCGATCTATTCCAGCGTCAAGCAGGTGTCGGACACGCTGTTCTCCGAGAACGGCAATGCCTTCCGCACGGCGGTGCTGATCCAGTGGCCGCGCGAAAACGTGTGGACCATTGCCTTCGTGACCGGCGCGCCGGGCAACGAGGTGGCCGCGCACCTGGGCGACGAGGAATTCCTCAGCGTCTACGTGCCGACCACGCCCAACCCCACGGGCGGCTACTTCGTCATGCTCAAGCGCAGCGACTGCATCGAACTCAAGATGAGCGTGGACGAAGCGCTCAAGTACATCGTCTCGATGGGCGTGGTCGTTCCAGGCGGCCCCGCCACGCTGGCGATCAAGCCATCCAACTCATAAAAACGAACGCGCCACGACGGCGCCGGAAGTCATCTCTATGGCCATGCGTACTCACTATTGCGGTCTTGTGACCGAAGCCCTGTTGGGCCAGACCGTCACCCTGTGCGGCTGGGTCAACCGTCGCCGCGACCACGGCGGCGTGATCTTCATCGACGTGCGTGACCGCGAAGGTTATGTGCAGGTGGTGTGCGACCCCGATCGCGCCTCCACCTTCGCCGTCGCCGAAAACCTGCGCAACGAGTTCTGCGTGCAGATCACGGGCCTGGTGCGTTCGCGCCCCGAAGGCACGACCAACGACCAGCTCAAGAGCGGCAAGATCGAAGTGCTGTGCCACGAGCTCAAGGTGCTGAACCCGTCGGTCACGCCACCGTTCCTGCTGGACGACGACAACCTGTCGGAAACCACCCGCCTCACGCACCGCGTGCTCGACCTGCGCCGCCCGGCCATGCAGCGCAACATGATGCTGCGCTACAAGGTGACGATGGAAACGCGCAAGTTCCTCGACGCCAACGGCTTCATCGACATCGAGACGCCGATGCTCGGCAAGTCCACGCCCGAAGGCGCGCGCGACTACCTCGTGCCCAGCCGCGTGCACGACGGCAGCTTCTTCGCGCTGCCGCAGTCGCCCCAGCTCTTCAAGCAGCTCTTGATGGTGGCCGGCTACGACCGCTACTACCAGATCGTGAAGTGCTTCCGCGATGAAGACCTGCGCGCCGACCGCCAGCCCGAATTCACGCAGATCGACATCGAGACCTCGTTCCTCGCCGAAGAGGAAATCCGAGAGATGTTCGAGGGCATGATCCGCACCGTGTTCCGCAATGCCGCGGGCATCGACCTGCCGGTGTTCCCGACGATGAGCTACGCCGACGCGATGTTCAAGTACGGCTCCGACAAGCCCGACCTGCGCGTGAAGCTCGAATTCACCGAACTCACCGAACTCATGAAGCGCGTGGAGTTCAAGGTGTTCTCGAACGCCGCCACCATGGCGGGCGGCCGTGTCGTGGCCCTGCGCGTGCCGGGCGGCGGTGCCGAAGGCGGCCTGTCGCGCGGTGAAATCGACGCGTACCAGGAGTTCGTCAAGATCTACGGCGCCAAGGGCCTGGCGTACATCAAGGTCAACGACGCAGCCGCCGGCCGCGAAGGCCTGCAAAGCCCGATCGTGAAGAACCTCGACGACGTCTCGCTGGCCGAGATCATCGCCCGCACCGGCGCCCGCAACGGCGACATCCTGTTCTTCGGCGCCGACAAGGAAAAGGTCGTCAACGACGCCATCGGCGCGCTGCGCGTGAAGATCGGCCACAGCGCCTTCGGCAAGAAGAGCGGCCTGTTCGACGACCGCTGGGCGCCGCTGTGGGTGGTCGACTTCCCGATGTTCGAGTTCGACGAGGAAGGCCAGCGCTGGTCGGCCGTGCACCACCCGTTCACCGCACCGAAGGACGGCCATGAAGACCTCATGGACACCGCGCCCGAGAAGTGCATTGCCAAGGCCTACGACATGGTGCTCAACGGCATCGAGATGGGCGGCGGTTCGGTGCGTATCCACCGCGAGGAAGTGCAGAGCAAGGTGTTCCGCGCGCTCAAGATCAGCGCCGAGGACGCACAGCTCAAGTTCGGCTTCCTGCTCGACGCGCTGCAGTACGGCGCACCGCCGCACGGCGGCATTGCCATCGGCCTCGACCGCCTCGTCATGCTGATGACCGGCGCCGAGTCGATCCGCGACGTGATCGCCTTCCCCAAGACCCAGCGCGCGCAGGACCTGCTGACGCAGGCGCCGAGCCCGGTCGACGAGAAGCAGTTGCGCGAACTGCACATCAAGCTGCGCAACACGCCTCAAGCCGCCTGAGCGTCTGAGGCGCCCATGACGACCAGCCCCCGGCCCTGGAAGATTCCGGAGTCGGTGCTGGTCGTGATCCACACGCCGGCACTCGATGTGCTCCTGATCCGGCGTGCGGATGCCGAGACCGACTTCTGGCAATCGGTCACCGGCAGCAAGGACGCGGTCGACGAGCCGCTTGCACTCACGGCCGCACGCGAAGTGGCCGAGGAAACCGGCATCCGGTGTGGCGAAGGCACCGCGCTCGCCTCCCAGCTGGTCGACTGGCAGCTGCGCAACATCTACGAGATCTATCCGCGCTGGCGCGCGCGCTACGAGCCCGGCGTCACGCACAACACCGAGCACCTGTTCGGCCTCTGCGTGCCCGAGCGCCTGGCGCCCGCGCTCGACCCGCGCGAGCACAGCGACTGGAAATGGCTGCCGTACCGCGAAGCGGCCGATGCGTGTTTTTCCCCGTCGAACGCCGAAGCGATTCTGTTGCTGCCAGAATTTGTGCAATGAACCTGCCGGCACACAACCTCCGGGTCGCGACCTACAACATCCACAAGGGTGTGCAGGGCATCGGGCCCGCCCGGCGACTCGAGATCCACAACCTCGGCCATGCCATCGAGCAGCTCGATGCCGACATCATCTGCCTGCAGGAAGTGCGCAAGATGAACCGGCAGGCCGCGGCGCGCTTTGCGCGCTGGCCCGATCTGCCGCAAGCCGACTTCCTTGCGCCCGAGGGCTACACCGCGGTCTACGAGACCAATGCCGTTACGCGCCACGGTGAGCACGGCAATGCGCTGCTCACGCGCTGGCCGGTGATCCGCACCGGGCACCAGGACATCTCCGACCACCGTTTCGAGCAACGCGGGCTGCTGCACGTCGTGATCGAGGTGGAGGGCCAGCCGGTGCATGCCATCGTGGTGCACCTGGGCCTCATCAAGGGCAGCCGTGTGCGGCAGATCGCCCGCCTGCGCGAGTTCATCGACCGCGAGGTGCCGGCCGACGAGGCCGTGATCGTGGCCGGCGACTTCAACGACTGGGGTGCGCGCATGCGCTACGCGATGAACGCCATGGGCCTGCGCGACACCGGCGACCTGCGCGGCCAGCGCACGCTCACCTATCCCTCGCGCCTGCCGGTGGCGCAGCTCGATTTCGTCTACGGCCGCAAGCTGGAACCGCTGGCCTGCACGGTCCCGCGCGGTCCCATCTGGGCCCGCATGTCCGACCACCTGCCACTGGTGGCCGATTTCTCGCTACTCAATTGATAGCATTGCTCCAAGAAGGGGCGGGCGTTGCAGGCCCGAATGCCCCGGAGCCATTCACTGGTACGATCCCCGCCATGCTGAGGAAAACCGACGTCGACCCGCTTCCCGATCGAAAAGACGACGACGAGGGTACGCCCGTCTCCGTCAAGATCCGCGAGCGCATCACCGCAGCGCGAAAGCGCTTCAATGCCAACGACAACATCGCCGAGTTCATCGAACCCGGCGAGCTGGAGTCGCTGCTCGACGAGGTCGAGGTCAAGATGAAGGGCGTGCTCGAGAGCCTCGTCATCGACCTCGAGAACGACCACAACACCGGCAACACCGCACGCCGCGTCGCCAAGATGTACCTCAACGAGGTGTTCAAGGGCCGCTATGTGGCACCGCCTTCGCTCACCGAGTTTCCCAACGCCGAGCACCTGAACGAGCTGATGATCGTCGGCCCGATCACCGTGCGCAGCGCCTGCTCGCACCACTTCTGCCCGATCATCGGCAAGCTCTGGATTGGCGTGATGCCCAACGAGCACACCAACGTGATCGGCCTGTCGAAGTACGCGCGCCTCGCCGAGTGGGTGATGGGCCGTCCGCAGATCCAGGAAGAAGCCGTGGTGCAACTGGCCGACCTGATCCAGGAAAAGACGCAGCCCGATGGCCTCGCCCTCGTCATGGAAGCCGAGCATTTCTGCATGGCCTGGCGCGGCGTGAAGGAAATGGACAGCAAGATGATCAACTCCGTGATGCGCGGCGTCTTCCTCAAGGACCCGAGCCTGCGTCGCGAATTCCTTTCCCTCCTGCCGAGAAGGAGCTGAACATGCTGGTCCGACTTCTCTATGCCAGCCGCGCTGTCGACACCAGCCCCGCGGCCATCGACGCAATCCTTGCGCAATCGCGCAGCCACAACCCGGCCTGCGGCATCACCGGCATCCTCTGCTACGGCGCCGGCACCTTCCTGCAGGCCATCGAGGGCGGGCGCACGGCCATCAGCGAGCTGTATGGCCACATCCAGCGCGACGCCCGCCACAAGGACGTGATGCTGCTGCACTACGAGGAAATTTCCGAGCGCCGCTTCGGCGGCTGGACGATGGGGCAGGTCAACCTCTCGAAGCTCAATGCCTCGACGCTGCTCAAGTACTCCGAGAAGCCCGAACTCGACCCCTACAAGGTCTCGGGCAAGGTCTCGCTGGCGCTGCTGGAAGAACTGATGGCCACCGCCGCCATCGTCGGCCGCCACTAGGCCCCGTTCGACCGGGGTGCCGCTCTCCGCCTTCGCGCTGATCCTCCTGGCGGGGGTCATTCACGCCAGCTGGAACATCGCCGCCAAGAAGGCGAACGGCGATGCGCGCTTCGCATTCCAGAGCGGCGTGTTCATGGCCGTCGTGTGGGCACCGGTGGGCATCGCGCTGGGCTGGCGCGTCGTGCCGACCTGGGGCGTGAAAGAGTGGGGCTTCATCACGCTGAGCGGCGTGCTGCACGTCTTCTACTACGTGGTACTGCTGCGCGGCTATCGCAAGTCCGACCTCACCGTGGTCTACCCGTTGGCGCGCGGCTCGGGGCCGCTGCTGTCGTCGCTGGTCGCGATCCTGTTCCTCGGCGAGAAGATCAGCCTGATCGGCGTTGCGGGCATCTTCGGCGTGGTGCTCGGCGTGTTCCTCGTGGCCGGCGGCCCGCGCCTCTGGCACGGGAAGCACGACCCGGCCCAGCGCGAGCGGGTGCACAAGGGCATTCGCTACGGCGTGCTGACCGGCGCCTTCATCGCGGCCTACACCGTGGCCGACAGCTATGCGGTGAAGTTCCTGGCGATGTCGCCGATCCTGCTCGACTACATGGGCAACTTCGTGCGCCTCGTGCTGCTGCTGCCCGCCGCGCTGCAGGACCGCGTGACGACCGCGCGCATGTGGCGCGAGCAATGGAAGTACGCGCTGCTGGTGGCGGCGATCAGTCCGGTGTCCTATGTGCTCGTGCTCTATGCGGTGCAGCAGGCGCCGATCTCGCACGTCGCGCCGGCGCGCGAGGTGTCGATGCTGTTTGCCGCACTGATCGGTGGGCACTTGCTGCGCGAAGGCGACCGGCTGTTGCGGCTGCTTGGCGCGATCTTCATCGCCGCCGGCGTGGTGGCGCTCGCACTGGGCTGACGCCATGCTTTTCGGCTGCGATTTTTCGAGCGCGCCGACGTCACGCAAACCCGTCGTGGTGGCTGTCGGAGAGATGGCCGGCACGGGCGATCTCGCGCTGACCGGCCTCCAGCGGTTTGCAACGCTCGATGCCTGGGGCCAATGGCTGCGCAGCTCGCCCGCGTGGGTCGGCGGCTTCGATTTTCCGTTCAGCCTGCCGCGCGAACTGGTCGAGCATCTGCGTTGGCCGCTGCGGTGGGATCTGCTGATCGCGCACTACGCAAGCCTGAGCCGCACCCAGATCCGCGATACCTTCGCTGCCTTTTGCGCCGCGCGCCCCGTCGGCGGCAAGTTCGCGCATCGTGCCACCGATGGCCCCGCGGGATCGAGTCCATCGATGAAGTGGGTCAACCCGCCGGTCGCCTTCATGCTGCATGCCGGTGTGCCGCTGCTGCTCGCAGCGGGTGCCAGTCTTCCGGGCCTGCATGCCGGCAGCCACAAGGATCGCGTTGCACTCGAGGCCTATCCCGGCCTGCTGGCGCGTGAACTGATCGGACGCCGCAGCTACAAGAGCGATGACCTGTCGAAGCAGACCCCGGAACGCTTCGAGGCGCGCACGGATCTGCTTGCCGCGCTCGAAGCGGGCGCGACACGGCTTGGCGTGCGGCTTCAGCTCACGGCCGGCCAGCGCGCCGAGTTGCTGGCCGATGCCCGCGGCGACCACATCGACGCCGTGCTGTGCCTCGTGCAGGCGGCCTGGGGCCTGCAGCGGGCCGCGAGCCCCGGTCCGGGTTACGGGTTGCCCGTTCGGTTCGACTCGCTTGAAGGATGGATCGTCACGGCTTGAGCCTTCTTGTCCTACACCGCTTCGGGCCTCCGGCGACGTTCACGGCCCTGGGGCGGCGGCTAGATTGAAATCGGTGGGCCATGCCGGTCCACGCATTTCACCTACACAGGAAGGAAGCGACATGAACAAGGACCAAGTGGCGGGCCGCGTCGAAGAAGCCAAGGGCAAGCTGAAGGAAGCGGCCGGCAAGGTCGTCGGCAACGAAAAGCTCGAAGGCGAAGGCATCGCGGACCAGGCGGCCGGCAAGGTGCAGAAGACCTATGGCGACGTCAAGGAAAAGGCCAAGGACGCCATCAAGTCGGGGGCAGACAAGCTCTGACCGACCTCTGGGTTGCGCGCTGCTGCAAGGGCGCCAACCTCTTTCCGTTCCATGTGAGCGACTGACTGGAGGATTCCCATGAACAAACCCCATCAACCCATCGCCATGCCATCTTCGCGTGCATGGCTCGCCGTGTTCGTGGCTGGCGCTGCGCTGACGCTGTCCGCCTGCGACAAGTCGGACAACCGCACGGCTGGCGAAAAGCTCGACCGCGCGGTGGCGAAGACGGAGCAGGCGGCCGATACCGCCGCTGCCAAGACCGGAGAGGCCGTCAAGGACGCCAAGGCCAAGGTCGAGGCCTCCGGCACCACCGCCGAGGTGAAGGAGGGCATGGCCAACGTGAAGGAAGCCGCCAAGGAAGCGGGTGCGGCCGTGAGCGCCACGGTGGACGATGCCGCGATCACCGCGTCGGTGTCCGCGGGCCTGGCCAAGGACCCGGACCTGAGCGCGATCAAGATCAACGTCGACACCAAGGGCGGTGCCGTGAGCCTGAAGGGCCCCGCGCCGTCGGCCGCTGCCAAGGCGCGTGCCGAGGAAATCGCCAAGGGCGTGCCGGGGGTGACCTCGGTGAGCAACCAGCTTGAAGTGAAGGGTTGATCGCTTCCTTTCGCCCCAAGAAAAAGCCCGGTTCGCCCGGGCTTTTTCTTGTCTACGGAGGATCTTTTCGTGGCGGGCTTGTGGTCTTCTGCATCAGCGTGTTGACGATGTCAGCCACGTCGGATGTCTTGAGCACGGCCGCCAGCACCGCCGTGACCGACAGCAGGCGCCACGGCTTGACCAGCACCAGCACCGCGCCAGTGGCTGCGGCCACCGCCATGAGCTTTGCCGGCTTGGTGCGTGCGTAATGTTCGAGCAGAGGACGGACCAACTGGCCTGCCGCATGGGCCGGATGGCGGCGCCACCAGCGCTGCACCACGCCGCGTGCCACCGAACGCCAGATACTGCCGCGGCCCTCTTGTTGCGAGGATGCTTCGCGTGCGGGCGCTCCGGGGATGTCGTCGTGGTGTGCGTATTCCAGGTCGTCTTCGGATTCGCGCGCCCCGCGATGCGCTTCGTCGTTGCCGTTCAGTTGCCGAACCAGCGCGCGGCGCGAAATGGCCAGGCGCTGCTGCGGGGTCAGACGGGTACGGTCGTCAGTGCTGGCCATGGCGGGCTCCGGCGGTGTGCAGGGCCTGCAGGTCGGCGTCGAGCTGGGCACGCAGGTCGACGAAGCCGTAGCCGGGGCCGGGGCCGGGACGGGCGGCGAAGTAGGCGCAGATGGCCGCAAACACCGCTGCCACGCCGGGCACGACCACCAGCACCCAGTGGAAACTGCCATGAAGCACGCCGAGCAGCACGGCCACGCCGATCAGCCCGAGCGCCAGCACGGCGCTCGCGACCGCCAGCACGCTGGCGATGATGCGGGCCATGAGCACACGCCCCGCTTCGGCAGCTTCCTGTCGGGCGAGGGCGGCGTAGTTGGCAATATGGTCGGCGACGAGTTCCGGATGCCCGAGCACCGTGGAAAAAATCGGATGAAGCATGGTGCGGGGGATCGGTGGAACCGGGCGTCAGCGATCAGTAGTCGTCCCGGCTGCGGCGGCTGGCCAGCACGATGAGTGCCGTGATGGCGGCACCGGCTGCCGCGGCGATCAGCACCGAGCGCACCGGCTGGTCGGAGATGTAGCGGCCGGTCACGTCGGCTGCCTGCTCGATGCGGCGCTGTGCGCGTGCGCTCGTGGTCGAGGCTGCGTCCAGGCCGCGCTGAACGGCTTGCTGCACACGGGCTGCCAACTGTTCGACACCGGGCTCGGCATCGCGGCGCAGTTCGCGGACCTTTTCGCCCGCCGCATTCACCGCATTCTGGGCGTAGGCGCGGGTGGTTTCCATCGCCTCATTGGCGGTTTGGCGCACGTCGTCGGCGAGTTGCGAGGGAGTCTTGGTCGTGTTCATGTGAAAGTCCTTTCCGGGAAGATGAAATTCGGGAGCCTGTTGATCGTAACTACGCTACTTGCGCCGTAGCAAGCCGGCGAGGAAGCTGGCGATGGCAAGCACGGCGAAGATCACGAAAAGAATCTTGGCAATCCCGACTGCGCTGGCGGCAATGCCGCCGAAGCCGAACAGGGCGGCAATCAGTGCGATGACCAGAAACACCACGGCGTAATGCAGCATGTGGAACTCCTTCGAGGCTTTCCTCGTTGTTTTTGAGAACGCCCATCCGGCCTTCCGGGAAGAAGCGAATGGCACAGGAGCAACCTTAAGTGGGGGCCTGCGCGCACCCTGTCAGCGACCGGGGGCGGGGTGCGTAGGAGACGACCGAGTCCCCCCAGACCCGGGTCGTGAAGGAGTGCCGCTTCAATCCGCAAACATCGCGGAACCGGCTTTGCCGGGCCGCCGATGTTGCCCCCGGCAGGGGGAAGGCGAAGCGACACGAAGTGCGCGCAGCCTGGGGGCGAGCCCTCTACACCGGCCTGACGACGGGCAGCATCGCGCTCAGGCGCGTGCCTCGACCGGGCGTCGAGGAGATCGTGAGCTTGCCCCGGGCCGCCTCCACCCGGTGGCGCATGCCCGCGAGACCGTGCGTCGACGGACGAACGCGCTGCGCATCGAAGCCCTTGCCGTTGTCCGCGACCTCCACGATCACGTGGTTCTCGTAGTTCTTCATCACGATCGTCGCTTCACTGGCCTCGGCGTACTTGCCGATGTTGGTCAGGCTCTCCTGCACCATGCGATAGATCGTGAGCTGGCGCGACTCGTCCAGCGTCACGGGTTCGAGCGCCATCTCGATCTGCAGGCCCGAGCGCTCGGCGAATTCGCGCCCCAGGATTTCCAGCGACGCGACCAGCCCGAGGTTCGACAGCGAGGAGGGCCGCAGGTCTTCGATGATGCGGCGCTTGAGCGCGATGCCGCTGTTGAGCAGCTCGGTCAGATGCTGCAGGCGCTGGGTGGCGTCGGGCGCCTCCGTCAGCCGCGACTTGAGGCGCGCCACGTCGAGCTTGGCCGCGGTGAGCAGGGAACCGAGCTCGTCGTGCAACTCGCGCGCGAGGTAGCCGCGCTCGGTTTCCCRCACGTCCTGCAGGTGAGTGGCCAACTCGGCCAGCGAGGCGGTGCGCTCGCGCACCTCGTCCTCGAGGGCGTTGCGCTCGCGCTGCAGGGCTTCCTGCTGTCGCTCGCCGATGGAGCGCAGGGCATGCGTCTGCCGCAGGTAGAGGAAGAAGGCCATCAGCGCGGCCAGTGCCACGATGGCCGTGCCGATGCGCGCGAGCTGCAGCGACCGGAGCACCTGCACCTGACCCTCGAGCAGAGTCTTGTTGCTCACTTTGACCAGTTCGCCGGCCGTGGCGCGGATGGCGTCCATTTCCTCTCGGCCCACGTCGGTCGTGATGACGAACTTCCAGGCGTCTTCCTTGCCGTCCTGGCGCAGCCGTACGCTCATGTCCATCTCGGCCACCTTGCGCAGCACGTGCTTCGAAAGTTCTGCAAGCTGGGTGCGTTCTGCGGGCCGATCGGCGTACAGTTGACGCAGGGTCGCGAGATGGCCGTCCACCTGCTTGATCGCCGTGTCGTAGGGCTGCCGGTAACTGGCTTCGCCGGTCAGCAGGTAACCCCGTTGGCCGGTTTCGGCGTCGAGCATGTTCTGCAGGATCTGGTTGACCACGCCGCGCCCCTTCTGGGCCTCGTCGATGTCCGCCAGGGCGCGAGTGGACTGGCGAAAGCCGGCCTCGTTGATGCCGATGAGGGCCAGCGCAGCCAGTACCGCGAGCAGCAGGCTCACAGCCATTTTTGGAGGGGCTAACCAGTGCATGAAACTTTCAAAGCTGCTTTCAACGCAAGTTCGTGAATAATTGACAACAACCAGGGACCGGCATGTTGCGGGCTCGATGGTCGCAACACAACGACGAAAGTAACAGATGATCAAAATTGGAATTGTGGACGACCACGCGATCGTGCGATCGGGCCTTCGGCAGTTCTTCTCCGAGCACGTGGACCTGCGCGTGGCGGGTGAGGCGGCCAGTGGCCGCGAGGCCATCGAACTCGTGCGCACCACCGAACTCGACGTGCTTGTGATGGACCTTTCCATGCCGGGGCAGAGCGGCATCGACGCGCTCGCCATGATCCGCGCCAAGGCGCCGGATGTCGGCATCCTGATCCTGAGCGGCTATCCGGAAGAGCACTACGCGATGAACCTGATCCGTCAGGGCGCGAGCGGCTACCTGAACAAGGAATGCGACCCGATCGAGATCGTGAACGCCATTCGCACCATCTCGCTCGGCCGCCGCTACATCACGCCCGCCGTGGCAGAACTGCTGGCGCGCCAACTCGATCGCAAGGACGATGCTGCGCCGCACGAGCAACTCTCGGAACGCGAGTTCCAGGTGTTCCTGAAGCTTGCCAAGGGCGAGACCGCAGGCGACATCGCCAAGACGCTGTCGCTGTCGGTGAAGACGGTGAGCACCTACCGCACGCGCCTGATGGAGAAGATGAACCTCTCCTCCAACAGCGACCTGACGTACTACGCACTGAAGAACAAGCTTATCGATTGAGCGCCTAGGCCTCGGGCGAAGTGTGCAATGCCTTCGCCTGCACGAGGCAGAAATCGACCAGGGCATCGATTTCGTTCGACTTGTCGAACACCGCGTCGACACCGAATTCGGCACAGCGCCGTCGGATGTCGGGCGTTGCGTAGTTGCTGAGCACCACGACCTTCTGGGCCGGCCTGCGCGACTGGCAGGCCTGCAAGACGCCCAGCCCGCTTCCCTGCTTGAGAAAAAGATCGACGATGGCCAGGTCCCACTCGCTGCCATGGCCCAGCAGCCATGCGCGTGCATGGTCCTCGGTCTCGGCGAAACCGACGACCGAGGTGCAGGTGAGCTCTTCCAGAGTGCCAATGAGGTTTTCACGGATCGTGAGGTTGTCTTCGACGACGTATGTCTGCAATCTGGAATCCATGCCGAACCGCGCTTCCTCTGACGTTGGCAGGTGCATTCGGAACGCCCCCGCTGGCGGGAATGCCTGCACATGGACACTGAGGCTTCGCCGACATGCATCATGCAGGGTTCATGGACGGCGTGCTGTAGGCGCGTTCTGACGCATCGGCTCGCAACGCATCGCCCGTAGGCAATACCGCACGGTTGCTGCGGCCCGTCGCCGACCCGGGACCGGCTTGAACGAGGTTATGCAGACGGACATGGCCTTGCACATCCTTCGCACTCGTCCGCTGTGGCAAAAGCTGCTGGCGTTGCTCGTGCTGCTGTCTGTCGCCTTGCTGGTCGCGCTGGTGTTCTTTCCCTGGAACGCGCTGCGCGAGCCGGTCAACCGCTACGTGAGCGAGCAGACAGGGCGCAAGTTCGAGATCACCCGGCGGCTCGACGTGGACCTCGGCTGGCGTGCCGCCACCGTCAAGTTCGACGGCATCGAGTTCGCCAACCCTTCCTGGGCGCGCGATCCCTACCTCGTGAAGGCCGAACGCGCCGAGTTCGACATCCGTATCTGGCCGCTGGTCACGCGCAGGATCGTCATTCCGCGCCTGACGCTTTTCTCCCCGGTCCTCGGTCTGCAGATGGAGCAGGACGGCCGCCGCACCTGGGCACTCGGCAAGGACACCTCGGACGCCGGCACGGTGCCGAGCATCGGCCTCATGCAGATCGACAGCGGGGCCATCGATTTCCTGGCCGGGCACCTGGGCGTCGACCTGCACGCCGACGTGAGCTACGACACCGGCCGGGGCACGCTGCCCCTCAGCTACCGCATCAAGGGCCGCTACAAGGGCCAGCCGCTGACCGCCGACGGGCGAACCGGCAACGTGCTGCAGATCAACGCCGCGGGCGCACCGCCGTTTCCGCTGGAGATCAATGCCGCAGCCGGTCAGACCCGCCTCAAGGCCGTCGGCACGGTGGCCGAGCTGGCGGGGCTCGACGGTATCGATGCGAAGTTCGACCTCAAGGGCCAGACCCTGGGCGCGCTGTTCCCGCTCCTTGGCATCGCGCTGCCGCAGACTTCGCCTTATGCGCTGAGCGGCGACCTGAGCAAGCGCGGCAAGCTCTGGCAGGTGGCCGGGCTCAAGGGCAAGCTGGGTCTCTCCGACATCGCCGGCGACATGCGTTTCGACCAGGCCGGCGCGTTGCCGCACCTGGCAGGCGAGTTGCGATCGCGCGTGATGGACATGGACGACCTCGGTCCGCTCATCGGCCTGCCGCCGACGGCGCGATCGGCCCATGCGGTCGAAGGCGTGGCGCCGCCGCCCAGCATCACGCAGGTGAAGCGCCCGGCGGGCGGCAAGGTGCTGCCGACCGCGCCGCTGGATTTCGAACGCTTGCGCGCCATGAACGCCGACGTGAAGTACACGGCCGAGCGCATCCAGAACGTGCGCGAGATTCCGCTCGACCGCGGCAGCGTGCAGGTGAAGCTCAACAACGGCGTGCTGTCGCTCGACCCGCTCGACCTGGGGGTGGGCGGCGGCAAGCTGGCCGGCGCGATCCGCATCGATGCCGCGAAGAGCCCGGCCGACATCCGCGCTTCGCTCGACCTGCGCGGCGTGCAGCTCGCCCGCCTGTTCCCCAAGCTCGAAACCACGGGCAACAGCGTCGGCCGGCTCGATGGCCGCATCAACCTGTCGGGCGCGGGCAGTTCCGTGGCCAACTGGCTCGGCGGCGCGTCTGGCGATGTGGCGGTGCTTTCGGGGCGGGGGCAGTTCGGCAATCTGCTGCCGGTGTTCGCAACCCTCGTGGGCGGCGACATCATCAAGTTCGTGATGCGCGGCGACCGCAATGTCGAGTTGCGGTGCGCGGCCATGGCCTTCGACGTCGACAAGGGCCTGATGACGGGGCGCACGCTCATGGTGGACACGAGCAATGCCGTGTTCATCGCCACCGGCCAGGCCAACCTGGCGACCGAGACGCTCGACTTCGTGGTTCGTCCGGAGCCCAAGTCCAAGAACATCCTCTCGCTGCGCACGCCGCTGGTCGTCCGCGGCACCTTCGGCTCGCCGTCGGGCGGCGTCGCGGTGGCGCCGTTGGCGGGGCGCGGCATGGCCGCATTTGCACTGGGGGCCATCAACCCGCTGCTGGCCCTGGCCGCGACCATCGAAACCGGGCCGGGAAAGGACGCCGATTGCAAGGACGTTCTGGCCGACGCCAACAAGCCCGGCGCCGGTGCTCCAGCCCGTGGCGCCGCCAGGGCGAAGCAGCCCTGAGGCTCAGCCGCCGGGGCGCTGCGCGCAAACGCTGCAGTGCGGGTCGCGTGCCACGCGCAGGGTGTCGAAGCTGGTGCTGCGTCCGTCGAACATCAGCAGCTTGCCCGCGAGCGAGGGGCCGATGCCGGCGAGCAGCTTCAACGCCTCGCTGGCTTGCAGCGTGCCGATGGTGCCGACGACGGGGCCAAACACGCCCAGCACCGCGCAGCGCGTTTCCTCGAAGGCCGCATCGGGCGGGAACAGGCAGGCGTAGCAGGGCGATGCGGCATCGCGGGTGTCGTAGACGCTCAGCTGGCCGTCGAAACGGATCGCCGCGCCCGCCACCAGCGGCTTGCCGTGTGCCACGCAGGCCCGGTTGACGGCGTGGCGCGTGGCGAAGTTGTCGCAGCAATCGACCACCACGTCGGCTGCCTCGACGAGGCGCGAAAGCAGTGCTTCGTCGGCGCGCAGGGCGTGGGTTTCGATGGCGATGTCGGGGTTGATTTCGCGCATCGCCTGCGCGGCCGATTCGACTTTCGGACTGCCCACGCGGGCGTTGGTGTGGGCGACCTGGCGCTGGAGGTTGGTGAGATCGACCTCGTCGTCGTCCACCAGCGTGATATGCCCGACGCCGGCTGCGGCCAGGTAAAGCGCAACCGGTGAACCCAGTCCGCCCGCGCCGATGACCAGCGCATGCCCGGCACTGACGCGCGCTTGCCCGTCAATGCCGAACTCCTCGAGCAGGATGTGGCGCGAGTAGCGCAGCAGGTCGTGATCGTCCATGCGCGCCTCGGCCCGCCTTACCGGCTTCAGTTTTCCTTCTTCTCTTCCTTGTTGTCGACGATGACCTGCGTCTTGCTCACGAGCACAGGCTGGCCCTTGAGGCGGTTGAGCGCCTGCACCAGCGGGAAGTCCTTGTCGGTGCCGAACTCGGGCACCTTGCGGTCCTGCGGCGGCTTCTTGGCTTCTTCCTCGAGGCGCTTGCGGGCTTCGTCGCGGGCCTTTTCGCGTTCCGGATCCTTGGTTTCCGGGCCCTGGCCGCTGGCCAGATGCTTCTCGAGATCGGCCTCGCGCATGCGCAGGGCGGCAAACGGGCTGCCCTCGGCGCTTTCGTCGACCAGCACGTTGGGAACGATGCCCTTGGCCTGGATCGAGGTGCCGCTCGGCGTGTAGTAGCGCGCCGTGGTGATCTTGAGGCCGGTGTCCGGACCGAGCGGGCGCACCGTCTGCACCGAGCCCTTGCCGAAGGTCTGGCTGCCCATGACGATCGCGCGCTTGTGGTCCTGCAGCGCGCCGGCCACGATTTCGCTGGCGGAGGCCGAGCCTTCGTTCACCAGCACCACCAGCGGCACGTTCTTGAGGGCTGCGGGCAGGCTGCGCAACGGGTCGCTGCCGGAACGGCGCTGGTAGAACTCGGGCGCCGCCTTGTAGACCGACTTGCTTTCCGCGAGCTGGCCGTCGGTGGTCACCACCGTCACGTTCTCGGGCAGGAAGGCCGAAGACACCGCCACCGCCGCGTCGAGCAGGCCGCCCGGGTCGTTGCGCAGGTCGAGCACCAGGCCCTTGAGGTTCGGATCCTCCTTGTACAGGTCGTCGACCTTCTTCACGAAGTCGTCGACCGTGCGTTCCTGGAACTGCGACAGGCGAATCCAGCCGTAGCCCGGCTCCATCATCTTGCCGCGCACCGACTGCGTGCGGATCTCCTCGCGCGTGATGGTGACCGGGAAGGTGCGGCTCTCGTCCTTGCGGAAGATGGTGAGCAGCACCTTGGTGCTGGCCTCGCCGCGCATGCGCTTGACGGCCTCGTTGAGCGACAGGCCGCGCACGGCCGTGTCGTCGATCTTGGTGATCAGGTCGTTCGGCTTGAGGCCGGCACGGAAGGCCGGCGAGCCTTCGATGGGCGACACCACCTTGATCAACCCGTCTTCCTGGGAAATCTCGATGCCGACGCCGACGAAGCGGCCGGTCGTGCCTTCCCTGAATTCCTTGAAGGACTTCTTGTCGAAGTACTGGGAATGGGGGTCGAGCCCGGCGACCATGCCGGAAATGGCATCGGAGATGAGCTTCTTCTCGTCGACCGGTTCGACATAGTCGCTCTTGACCATGCCGAAGACGGCAGCGAGCTGCTGCAATTCCTCGAGCGGGAGCGGCGCAAGCGAACCGCGTGCGACCGTCTGCAACGAGACGGTGGTCAGGACGCCAGCTACGGCGCCGGCGGCGACCCAGCCGGTGATCTTCAGTTTCTGGCCCATCATGAGTGATTGTCCTTGTCGGCGGCTGTCGAACCAATATACACAGCTTGGAAGCAAATTGTTTGCCGGGGTTCCACGGGGGGACCGGCAAGCGGGGTTTTCTTTCAGCCCTTGCCCTGGGAGGCCACCGCGGCGGCGGCCTTCTCGGCGGCGGCTGCATCACCGAGATAGTAGTGGCGCAGGGGCTTGAGATCGTCGTCGAGCTCGTAGACCAGCGGGATGCCGTTCGGGATGTTCAGGCCGACGATGGCGTCGTCCGAGATGCCGTCGAGGTACTTGACCAGTGCCCGGATCGAGTTGCCGTGGGCCGCCACGACCAGTCGGCGCCCGGTGCGGATGGCCGGCGCCATCGACTCGTTCCAGAACGGCAGCACGCGCGCCACCGTGTCCTTCAGGCACTCGGTCAGCGGAATCTGCTCGGGCGACAGCTTGGCGTAGCGCACGTCGGAGCGTTCGCTGCGCGGGTCGTCGGCTTCCAGCGGCGGGGGCGGGGTGCCGTAGCTGCGGCGCCAGACCAGCACCTGCTCGTCGCCGTACCTCTTGGCGGTTTCGGCCTTGTTCAGGCCCTGCAGGCCGCCATAGTGGCGCTCGTTCAGGCGCCAGGAGTGCACCACGGGCAGCCAGGTGCGGTCGAGTTCGTCGAGCGTGTGCCAGAGCGTGCGGGTGGCGCGCTTGAGCACGCTCGTGTAGGCGACGTCGAAGTCGTAGCCCTCGGCCTTGAGCAGCCGGCCGGCCTGCTTGGCCTGTTCCACGCCGGTCTCGGTCAGGTCGACGTCGGTCCATCCGGTGAAGCGGTTTTCGAGGTTCCAGGTCGATTCGCCATGGCGGATCAGTACCAGTTTGTGCATGTGGGAGGCCTTTGGGAACGCTTGGGAAAAAGCAACATTCTAAAATCCCGGGTTTGCCATCCAAGGAACCCCCGTGAAATTGATCGAATTCGTCACCGCGAACTGGATGCTGATCCTGATCGCACTCAGCTCGGGCGGCATGCTGGCCTGGCCGCTGATTCGGGGTTCCGGCGCCGGAACGCTCACGGCCCAGGGCGCCGTGCAGCTCATCAACCGCGAGCGTGCCGTGCTGGTCGACGTGCGCGAACCGGAAGAATTTGCCACCGGCCACATGATCGGCGCCAAGAACGTCCCGCTGAACCAGCTCGACGAGAAGCTGGCCAGCACGGTCAAGAACAAGAATGTGCCGCTCTTGCTGGTGTGCGCCACCGGCGCCCGCGCCCAGCGCGCCGTGGCCATGGCCAAGAAGCTTGGCTACGAGCAGGCCCAGGCGGTCGCTGGCGGCCTGAAGGCCTGGAAAGACGCTAATCTGCCCGTTGAAAAGGCCTGAAACCTCCACCAGATACAGCGTATGCAAGCCGTCAAGATGTACACCACCGCGTTCTGCCCCTATTGCGTACGCGCGAAGCAGATCCTGAAGTCCAAGGGCGTCGAGCAGATCGAAGAGATCCGCATCGACAGCGACCCGCAAGCCCGCAACACCATGATGGAGATCACCCAGCGCCGCACGGTGCCGCAGATCTTCATCGGCGATACCCACGTGGGTGGCTGCGACGACCTGGTGGCGCTGGACGGCCGCGGCGGCCTCATGCCGCTCTTGCAGGGCGCCTGAAACACAAAGCTGCCGGGCGTCACGGAAGTGGCTCGGTCGCGGGGCGATAATCGCCTGCTTATTCATCTGCAGCCCGCTGCGGGAACCTCTCCCCGGCGGGCATTGTTTTGATCCTCGAAAGTTCAGCCATGGCCGACCAGCAAGCCCAAGATCCCGTGTTCCAGATCCAGCGCGTCTACCTCAAGGACCTGTCGCTCGAACAACCCAATTCGCCCGCGATCCTGCTGGAGCAGGAGCAGCCCACCGTTGACATCCAGCTCGGCGTGGACGCCCAGCCCGTGGCCGAAGGCATCTTCGAGATCACCGTGTCGGCCACCGTGCAGACCAAGATCCAGGACAAGACCGTGTTCCTGGTCGAAGCCAAGCAGGCCGGCATCTTCGAAATCCGCAACCTGCCCGAAGACCAGATGGGCGCGATCCTGGGCATCGCCTGCCCGCAGATCGTCTACCCGTACCTCCGCGGCAACGTGGCCGACGTGATCCAGCGCGGCGGCTTCCCGCCCGTGCACCTGGCCGAAATCAACTTCCAGGCGATGTACGAACAGCAGCAGGCGCAGGCCGCCGGCCAGCCCTCGCCGATCGTCACGCAGTAAACCAGGCATAACGCCGCCAACGCCGATGAAGATCTGCGTTCATGGCGCCGGTGCCTGGGGCACGGCAGTCGCCGTCAACGCGGCCGCCCGCCACGAGGTCACGCTCTGGGCGCGCGATGCCGCCCAGGCCGATGCCATGTCGAAGGCGCGCGAGAACACCCGCTACCTGCCGGGGCTGGCATTGCCGGCCTCGCTGGCCGTGCGGGCGGGCGATATCGGCCAGGCGTACGCCGGCGCCGACCTCGTCATCGTGGCCACGCCGATGGCTGCCCTGCGCGAACAGCTCATGGCGTTGCGCGGCTGCACTGCGCCGGTGGCCTGGCTGTGCAAGGGCGTGGAACCCGCGCTGGACGCTTCCCCGACCTCCTTTGGCCTGCTTGCCCACGAAATATGGGCACAGGTCGCTCCTGATTTGATAGCTGGCGTGCTCAGCGGCCCCAGCTTTGCGCAAGAAGTGGCCGAAGGCCGGCCGACCGCGCTGGTGGCCGCCAGCCCGCATGCAGCGGTGCGCGACGCGCTCGTCGACGCCTTCCACGGGCCGACCCTGCGTGTCTATGCCAACGAGGACATCGTCGGCGTCGAGGTCGGCGGCGCGGTCAAGAACGTGCTGGCCATCGCCACCGGGCTGTGCGACGGCCTCGCGCTCGGGCTCAATGCCCGCGCGGCGCTCATCACCCGCGGCCTCGCCGAAATGACGCGCTTCGGCCTGGCGCTCGGCGCCCGCGCCGAAACCTTCATGGGCCTTTCGGGCCTGGGCGACCTCGTCCTGACCTCCACCGGCGACCTGTCGCGCAACCGCAAGGTCGGCCTGCTGCTGGCCCAGGGCCGCACGCTGGCACAGGCCGTCGATTCGCTGGGCCATGTGGCCGAAGGCGTGTATTGCGCGCGCACCGTGGTGCAGCGCGCCCGCGGTCTGGGCATCGAGATGCCCATTGCCGAAGGCGTGGTCGCGCTGCTCGACGGCCGCGTGAGCCCCCAGGACGCCGTCGCCGCCCTGACCGGCCGCGACCCGGTGCCGGAATCGGTCCCGTCCGGCGCAGCGGCATCTCCTCGTCAATCCTCCTGAACCGACTGAAGACAAAGAGCCATGAGCCTTCGCTTTGATTTTTCGGCGTCGGCCGTGGCCGCGCTGGCCCAGGCCGATGCCACCCGCGCACTGCAGGAAGACGTCGCCGACGGCGACCTCACCGCCTCGCTGGTCGACCCCACCCGCACCGCCCGCGCCCGCGTGCTGGCGCGCGAATCCGCCGTGGTGTGCGGCGCGCCCTGGGTCGAAGCCACGCTGCGGCAGCTGGATCCAGAGGTTCGCATCACCTGGCTCTGCGGCGAAGGCGAGCGCTGCGCCGCCGACCAGACGGTGCTGGAGATCGAAGGCCCGGCCCGCGCGCTGCTGACGGCCGAGCGCACCGCCCTGAATTTCCTGCAGCTACTGAGCGCAGTCGCCACCAAGACCGCCCTGTATGCCGATGCCGTTCGCGGCACCCGCGCCCGCATCGTCGACACCCGCAAGACCCTGCCGGGCCTGCGCCTCGCGCAGAAATACGCGGTGCGCACCGGCGGTGGCCTGAACCACCGCATCGGCCTCTACGACGCCGTGCTGATCAAGGAAAACCACATCGCCGCAGCCGGCGGTGTCGCCGCGGCCCTGCGCGCGGTGGCGCCGGTGGCGGAACGCGCGGCCTTCGTCGAGGTCGAGGTCGAAACGCTGGCGCAACTGCGCGAGGCGCTCGAAGCCGGCGCGCGCATGGTGCTGCTGGACAACATGGACCTGCCCACGCTGCGCGAGGCCGTCCGCATCAACGACGAGGCCGGCAATGACCGCAAGGCGGTACTGGAAATCTCGGGCGGCGTCACACTCGACGGCCTGCGCGCCCTGGCCGAGACCGGTGTCGACCGCATCTCGGTCGGTGCGTTGACCAAGGACATCAAGGCCATCGATTTCTCGATGCGTTTTCAAGAAAGCTGATCCGACCATGTCGTCTCTGGTCATCGATGTCGACTACGAGCAACCCGTTGCAAGGGCGGGCGCCGCCTGCGACACGCGCCACGCCTGGGCGCGCGTGCCGCCCGAGCCCTCGGCCCACGAGCGCATCGCGCTGAAGGAGCGCGTCCGCCGCCTGCTGCGCGAGCGCAACGCAGTGATGGTGTCGCATTTCTACGTGCATCCCGACCTGCAGGACCTGGCCGAAGAAACCGGCGGCATCGTGAGCGACTCGCTCGAGATGGCGCGCTTCGGCCGCGACCATGCCGCGACCACGCTGGTGGTGTCGGGCGTGCGCTTCATGGGCGAAACCTCGAAGATCCTCTCGCCCGAGAAGCGCGTGCTGATGCCCGACCTCGACGCCAACTGCTCGCTCGACCTGGGCTGCCCGGTCGACGAATTCAGCGCCTTTTGCGACGCGCATCCCGACCGCACCGTGGTCGTCTACGCCAACACCAGCGCGGCCGTGAAGGCGCGCGCCGACTGGCTCGTCACATCGAGCTGCGCGCTCGACGTGGTGAGTGCGCTCCACACGCAGGGCCGCAAGATCCTCTGGGGTCCCGACCGCCACCTGGGCGACTACATCCAGCGCCAGACCGGCGCCGACATGGTCAGCTGGAACGGCGCCTGCATCGTGCACGACGAGTTCAAGGCCCTGGAGCTGGAACTGCTCATGAAGGAGCATCCGGCCGCCAAGGTGCTGGTGCATCCGGAGTCGCCGGCCGACGTGATCGCGCTGGCCGATGCAGTCGGCTCGACCTCCGCGATCCTCAATGCGGCGCAGCGCATGGACGCGAAGGCGTTCATCGTCGCCACCGACACCGGCATGCTGCACAAGCTGCGCATGCTGAACCCCGGCAAGACCTTCATCGAGGCCCCTACGGCCGGCAATGGCGGCACCTGCAAGAGCTGCGCGCATTGTCCGTGGATGGCGATGAACGGGCTGGCGGAACTGGCGAACGCGCTGGAAACCGGCGCCGGCGAGATCCACGTCGATCCGGCGCTGGGCCTGCGTGCCCGCCTGCCGATCGACCGCATGCTGGCCTTCACCGCCGGCCTCAAGAACGGCCAGCCGCCCGGAAGCCTGATCGCCGGCATCGGCGCCGCCTGACTAGAACTCCAGCGTACAGCTGTCGCCCAGCGCCTCGCGCCAGACGCGCACCCGCGCGAGCGAAGCGTGGAATTCCGGCAGCGCATCGGCAATGAACAGGCAGAGGTTCTCGAGCGTGGGCGGATGCAGCCCTGCCACGTCGTCGAGCAGGTGATGGTCCAGCAGCTCGCGTACCTCGTCCAGCCGACGGCGCAGCAGCCCCAGGTCGATCACCATGCCCGTCACCGGATCGCGCTGGCCCGCGAGCCAGACCTCGGCGTGGTACGTGTGGCCGTGGACACGGCGGCTGCCGGCGACTTCGATGTCGCGTTTCAACGTGTGGGCGGCGTCGAAGAAAAAGCGTTGGCTGATGGTGAAGCGCATCTGAAAAATACCGTCTCAGCGGATGCCGGTGATCTTGTGGGTTTGCACGCTGAGGCGCCAGGCGGGCTGGCGCATGCATTCGGCGATGCAAAGCTCGGTGTTGGCCACGCGGTCGGGCCCGTCCATGGGCTGCAGGAAGCGGTGCGTGAACTCGCCGGTGCGCGCCATCGTGTCGAGGTCGAATTCGGTCTGCGGCCACACCAGCTTCAGCTCCTGTCCACGCTGCTGCACCCAGGGCGCCCCGGCCTTGGGGCTGATGCAGAGCCAGTCGATGCCTTCGGGTGCGGCGACCGTGCCGTTGCTCTCCACCGCGATGCGGAAGCGCCGCGCATGCAGCGCATCGACCAGCGCCGCATCCACCTGCAGCAGCGGCTCGCCGCCGGTCAGCACCACCAGGCGGTGCTCGGCGTCGTTCGCCGGCCACTGCGCGGCGATGGTGTCGGCGAGCTGGTCGGCGTCCTTGAACTTGCCGCCCAGCGTGCCGTCGGTGCCCACGAAATCGGTGTCGCAGAAACGGCAGACAGCCGTGGCGCGATCGGCTTCGCGGCCGGTCCAGAGGTTGCAGCCCGCAAAGCGGCAGAACACGGCCGGCATGCCCGCCTGGCCGCCTTCGCCTTGCAGGGTGTAGAAGATTTCCTTGACGCTGTAGGTCATGAGGCAGAAGTGTCGATTTCCAGGTTGTCGATCAGCCGTGTGCTGCCCAGCCGCGCCGCGGCCAGTGCCACGAGGGGTTCGCCCGACAGATCGGAAGTGGGCGCCTGCAGATCGGCGCGGCGCCGCAGCACAAGATAGTCCGGTTGCCAGCCGCGCTGCGCCAGCGTCTGCATTGCCCGCGCTTCGATCGCGGCCAAATCGCGTTCGCCCGAACGCACGGCCTCGGCCATCGCCTTCAGCGCCTTCGACAGCTGCACGGCTTCCGCACGCTCGGTTTCGCTCAGGTAGCCGTTGCGCGAGGACAGCGCCAGCCCGTCGGCGGCGCGGAAGGTTTCGCCGCCCACGATCTCGATGGGCAGCGCAAACTGCCGCACCATGTGGCGGATCATCATCAGCTGCTGGTAGTCCTTCTTGCCGAACACCGCCACGCGCGGCTGCACGCAGGTGAAGAGCTTCATCACCACCGTGCACACGCCGATGAAGAAGCCGGGGCGGAAGTGGCCTTCGAGGATGTCGGCCAGGGCAGGGTCCGGATGCACCTTGCAGGTCTGCGGCTCGGGGTAGAGCGCCTTCTCGTCGGGCGCGAACAGCACGTCGCAGCCGGCCGCGCGCAGCTTCTCGCAGTCGCTCTCCCAGGTGCGCGGGTAGGTGTCGAAGTCTTCGTGCGGCAGGAACTGCAGGCGGTTGACGAAAATGCTCGCCACCGTCGCGTCGCCCAGCGGCCTGGCCTGCTTCACCAGCGCCAGGTGGCCGTCGTGCAGGTTGCCCATGGTGGGGACGAAAGCGGGGCGCTTGCAGGCCGCCAGATGGTCGCGCAGCTCGGCGATGGTGTGTGCGATGTACATGGTCGCTCTCTTGTCAGTTTCTTACCAGGCGTGAAGTTGATCGTCGGGAAAGCTGCCATCCTTCACGGCGCGCACGTAGGCCTCGAGAGCCTGCGCGATGCTCGAGGCGTCGGCCATGAAGTTGCGCACGAACTTCGGCATCTTGCCGAGGTTGATGCCCAGCATGTCGTGCAACACCAGCACCTGGCCCGCGGTGGCCTTGCCCGCGCCGATGCCGATGGTGGCGCAGTGCTTCAGTTCGGTGGTGAGCTCGGCGGCCAGCGCGGCCGGCACCATCTCGAGCACCAGCATCGTGGCGCCCGCGTCCTGCAGCTCATGCGCGTGCTGCTTCAGCAGGGCGCCGGCCGCATCGCCCTTGCCCTGCACCCGGTAGCCGCCCAGCGCATGCACGGTCTGCGGCGTCAGGCCCAGGTGGGCGCACACCGGAATGCCGCGCTCGACCAGGAAACGCACCGTCTCGGTGGTCCAGCCGCCGCCTTCGAGCTTCACCATGTGGGCGCCGGCCTGCATCAGCACCGTGGCGCTGCGCAGGGCCTGCTCGCGCGATTCCTGGTAGCTGCCGAAGGGCAGGTCGGCAATCAGCCAGGCCGTGCCCTGCACGCGGCGCAGGCCGCGCGAGACGCTGTCGGTGTGATAGCGCATGGTGTCCAGACTCACGCCGACGGTGCTGTTCAGGCCCTGGCAGACCATGCCGAGCGAATCGCCGACCAAGAGGCAATCGACGCCCGCCGCATCGGCCATGGCGGCGAAGGTGGCATCGTAGGCGGTGAGCATCGAGATCTTCTCGCCGCGCGCATGCATGTCGGCCAGGCGCGGCAGGCTCACGGGCTTGCGCAGCGCCGGCGACGAGGCTGGCGGCAAGGTGCCGTAGGGGGAGGCGGGAGCGGAGGAGGGGACAGATGACATGGGTGGGCTTTCTCCATGGAGCGGCCGTAGGCCGATGTGGGCGCAGGCAGGCGTCGGGGGCGGGCCGTCAGGCCGGAACGGCCTCGCCGGAAGCGGCCTGCACTGGAATGTGGGCGCGCTCTTCCTTGATGCGGTTGGCGCCGTCCACGAACACGAGCTTGGGCTTGTAGCCTGCCACCTGGTCTTCCGGCACCAGGCCGAAGGCCGCGATGATGATCAGGTCGCCCACCGAGGCCCGGCGCGCGGCCGATCCGTTGACCGAGATGATGCCGGTGCCCCGCTCGCCGCGGATCGCATAGGTGACGAAGCGCTCGCCGTTGTTGATGTTCCAGATGTGGACCTGCTCGTTCTCGGCCAGGTTGGCCGCGTCGAGCAGGTCTTCGTCGATGGCGCAGGAGCCTTCGTAGTGCAGTTCGCAGTCGGTGACGGCGACGCGGTGGATCTTGGACTTGAGCAGGGTGCGGAACATGATGAGGGTCGCCTCTCGCTGCGAAACGGTGGATCGGAAGGGGAAAGGAAGAAGAAGGAAGCTTCAGCCCGCCAGCGGCACCAGCACCGTCGGTGCGGTCGGCTCGGCGAGCGAGGGATAGTCGCGGCTGAAATGAAGCCCGCGGCTCTCGTGGCGCGCCTGCGCCGAGCGCACGATCAGCTCGGCCACCTGCACCAGGTTGCGCAGCTCCAGCAGGTCGCGCGTCACGTGGAAGTGGGCGTAGAACTCCTGGATCTCGGCCTGCAGCAGCGCGATGCGATGGCTCGCGCGCTCCAGCCGCTTGTTGGTGCGCACGATGCCCACGTAGTCCCACATGAAGCGGCGCAGCTCGTCCCAGTTGTGCGAGATGACCACGGCCTCGTCGGCGTCGGTGACGCGGCTGTCGTCCCAGGGCGGCAGATTGGCGCTGCTGTGCACGGGCGCTTCGGCGATGGCGGCCGCGGCGGCGCGTGCGAACACCATGCACTCGACCAGCGAATTGCTGGCCAGCCGGTTGGCGCCGTGCAGCCCGGTGCAGGCGGTCTCGCCGATGGCGTAGAGGCCCGGCACGTCGGTGCGGCCGGCGAGGTCGCTGAGCACGCCGCCGCAGGTGTAGTGCGCGGCCGGCACCACCGGAATGGGCTCGCGCGTGATGTCGATGCCCAGCTCCGCGCAGCGCGCGAGGATGTTGGGGAAGTGTTCCTTCAGGAAGGCCGGGCTCTGGTGCGAGATGTCGAGATGCACGCAGTCCAGGCCGTGCTTCTTCATCTCGAAGTCGATGGCGCGCGCCACCACGTCGCGCGGCGCGAGTTCGGCGCGCTCGTCGTGCCTGGGCATGAAGCGCGTTCCATCCGGCAACTTCAGCAGCCCGCCTTCGCCGCGCACCGCTTCGCTGATCAGGAACGACTTGGCATGCGGGTGGTACAGGCAGGTCGGGTGGAACTGGATGAACTCCATGTTCGACACCCGGCAGCCCGCGCGCCACGCCGCGGCAATGCCGTCGCCGGTGGCGGTGTCGGGGTTGGTCGTGTAGAGGTAGACCTTGCCCGCGCCGCCCGTGGCCAGGATGGTGTGCGGCGCGCGGAAGCTCAGCACCTCGTCGGTGGCGTCGTCCAGCGCGTAGAGGCCCACGCAGGCCGGGTCGTCCAGGCCGAGCTTGGCGCCGGTGACCAGGTCGACCAGCGTGTGGTGCTCGAAGAGCGTGATGTTCGGCGTTCGGCGCACCCGTTCGATCAATGTCTGCTGCACGGCCGCGCCGGTGGCATCGGTCACGTGCACGATGCGGCGCTGGCTGTGGCCGCCCTCGCGCGTCAGGTGCAGGTCGCCGCCTTCTTCGGAGAACGGCACGCCGAGTTCGCGCAGCCAACCGATGGCCTCGGGCGCGTGCTCGACGACGAAGCGCGTGGCCTCGGGGTCGCAGAGGCCGGCGCCGGCGATCAGCGTGTCTTCCACATGGGCGTCGAAGCTGTCGCCCGCGGCCAGCACGGCCGCGATGCCGCCCTGTGCCCAGGCACTGGAGCCGTCGTTCAGCGCGCGCTTGGTCAGCACGGCCACGCGGTGCGTGGGCGCCAGGTGCAGCGCGGCGGAGAGGCCTGCGAGGCCGCTGCCGACGATGAGGACGTCGAAATCGAGCACGGCGGAGTTTCCGAGGTGGATGGCGAGTTCAGGCTGGCGAGTACGCGAGGCGAACATAGATCGGCGCGAAGGCTTCCGCCTGCGTGATGTCGATCAGGGTTTCCTTCGCGAGCTCGAGCATCGCGATGAAGGTGACGATCAGCACGGGCGCGCCGCGCGACACGTCGAAGAGTTTCTCGAATTCCACGAAGCGCTGGCCCTGCAGGTGGCGCAGCACGATGCTCATGTGCTCGCGCACGTTGAGTTCCTCGCGCGAGATCTTGTGGTGCTGCACGAGCTTGGCGCGCTTCATGATGTCGGCCCACGCATCGCGCAGGTCGATCACGTTCACGTCGGGAAAACGGGGCTTGAGCGACTGCTCGATGTAGACCTGCCCCTTCCAGAAGTCGCGGCCGTAGGTCGGCATGGCGCTGATGGCGGCGGCCTGCAGCTTGGTCTGCTCGTATTCGAGCAGGCGGCGCACGAGCTCGGCGCGCGGGTCTTCGGCCTCTTCGCCGTCGGCCACCTTCTTGGGCGGCAGCAGCATGCGCGACTTGATCTCGATCAGCATCGCGGCCATCAGCAAATACTCGGCCGCGAGTTCGAGGTTCGTCTGGCGGATTTCGTCGACGTAGCTCAGGTACTGCCGCGTCAGCCCCGCCATCGGGATGTCGAGGATGTTGAAGTTCTGCTTGCGGATCAGGTACAGCAGCAGGTCCAGCGGGCCTTCGAAGGCCTCGAGGAACACCTGCAACGCCTCGGGCGGGATGTACAGGTCCTTCGGCATCGCGAACAGCGGCTCGCCATAGAGCCTGGCGAGCGCGACCTGATCGACCACTTCGGGCATAGCCACCACGAGCGTGTCGTTGTCCTCGTCCCTGCTCATTGGTCGGACGCTATCATTTCAATAGCTGTCTGCGCAAAGCGGACGGGCGAAGGATGCCGAATTGGCACCATTTACTTGGCTTGGGTCTGGTAGACGTACGGCTGCATCGGCACGCGGGCTTCGCTGTACTCCTCGAGCAGGCTGCGGTCGAGGTGCTTGTCCCACAGCAGGGCACGGCCGGCGCGCTGTTCGGCTTCCAGCGTCGGCTTCTTTTCTTTCATCTCCTCGATGAAATTGGTGATCTCGGAGGTGTAGTGGGGGCGGCGGAAGATGGACATAGACTGGACCTTTGTAGAGCGAATTTTACCGGGGACGGCATGGGACATCGGCAACAGTGGCAGATTGGCGTGGCAACGGCGTTGCTGGCGGCGGTGATCGGGCTTTCGGGCTGCGATAACCAGCGCATCAGCGAGCTCGAGGAAGGCGTCTCGACCGAGACCGATGTGCGGGCCAGATTCGGCGAGCCCGAGAACGTCTGGGAGGCGCCGAACGGCGGCCGCGTGTTCGAGTACAACCGCCAGCCGCAGGGCCAGAAGAACTACATGATCACCATCGGCCGCGACGGCAAGATGAGCGCGCTGCGCCAGGTGCTCACGCCCGAGAATTTCGCCCGGGTGCAGCCCGGCATGATGATGGAAGACCTGCGCAAGCTGCTCGGCAAGCCCGCGAAGATCACGCCCTACGCGCTCAAGCGCGAAACCGAATGGGAGTGGCGCTGGGTCCAGCCGCCGAACTCGCCGATGGTGTTCACCGCCACGCTGAACGACGACCAGCGCATCGTGCGCAGCGGCTCCTCGCCCGACCGCGCCACCGAGGCGAACTGATCAGCCTTCCGCGGCGTGCGGCCTGCCGGTCGTCAGTTCCTCGGCAAACCCCGAACGCACGATCACCTCGAGCGGCTGCGGCTGCAGCGACTCCAGGCGCAACTGCCCGTCGCGCGCCAGCACCGCCTTGTGYAGCTGGCGCAGCGCATCGACGCCGGTGGCGTCGAGGTAGATCAGGTGCGTGGCGTCGAGCACCACCGTCATGCCGCGCGGCGCGCGTTCGGCCGCGTTCACCGCCTCGTCGAGCTTCGCGGCTGCGCCGAAGAACAGCGCCCCGTAGAGCCGGTAGGTGAGCACCGGCGGCTGCAGCGTCTCCAGCTCGACGCTGAAGAGCCCGTTCATGCGCCGGATGAACAGCGCGCAGGCCCCCACGATGCCCGCCTGCACCGCCACCGTCAGGTCGAACACCACGGTGAGGAAGAAGGTGCCCAGCATCAGCAGCCGGTAGTGCTGGCTGAAGTGTCGCAGCTGGGTGGGCGTGAACTCGCGCCACTCGCCCATGTTCAGGCCCACGAAGATCAGGATGCCCGCCAGCACCGCGAGCGGCACATGGCGCGCCAGCGGTGCCGCCAGCAGCACCACGGTCAGCAGCGTGAGCGCATGCACGATGCCCGCGATCGGCGAGCTGCCGCCCGAGCGGATGTTGGTCACGGTGCGCGCGATGGTGCCGGTGGCCGGCATGCCACCGAAGAAGGGCGTCACGATGTTGGCGATGCCTTGCGCCATCAGTTCCTGGTTCGGGTCGTGGCGCGGCTGGCCGCTGACCTGGTCCGCCACGCGTGCGCAGAGCAGCGACTCGATGGCGCCGAGCAGCGCAATGGTCAGCGTCGGCGTGACCAGCTGCTTGACCGTCTCCCAGGAAAAATCGGGCAAGGCGAAGGCCGGTGCGCCCTCGGGAATACCGCCGAAGCGCGTGCCGATGGTCTCCACCGGCAGCGCGAAGCCCCATGACACCAGCGTGAGCGTGACGAGCGCGACGATCGGCCCCGGCATGCGCGCGCTCACCCGCACCGCGCGCGTTTGCGCCACACGGCCCACCAGGCGCAGAAATGCATGGCCGACCTTCGATTCGTCGCGCAGCAGCAGCGGCCACACCAAGAGCCCGGCCAGGCAGGCCAGTCCGAGTGCGAAGGCATAGGGATTGAAGGTGCCGATCTGCAGCGCCATCGCGTGCAGCTGCGAGAACACGTCGGCCGGCATCTTCGCCACCGAGAGCCCGAGCAGATCCTTCAGCTGCGACAGCAGGATCAGCACCGCGATGCCGTTGGTGAAGCCGACCACGATCGACAACGGCACGAAACGCACCAGCCGCCCCAGCCCGAACAGCCCCGCCGCAAACAGCAGCACCCCGGCGCACGCCGTCGAGATCAGCAGATTCGCGACGCCATAGCGCTCGACGATGCCGTAGACGATCACGATGAAGGCGCCCGCCGGCCCGCCGATCTGCACCGCCGAGCCGCCCAGCAGCGAGATCAGCAAGCCCGCGATGATCGCCGTCCAGATGCCGGCCTCGGGCTTGAGCCCCGAGGCGATGGCGAAGGCCATCGCCAGCGGCAACGCCACGATGCCCACCGTGGCGCCCGCGCCCAGGTCCTTGAAGAAGCGCTCCCTGTTGTAGTCCGCCATCGCATCCAGCAGGCGGGGACGAAAGCGGGTGATGTTCAGCGGTGACTGCATGGGTGGCTCATTGTGGCCTGCGCGCCTCTTTGATTGGGCAATCGGACTGCATGCGTACTTTCGATCAACTTATCCGGAACAAGGGATCAAGATGCATTTTTCACACTAGTTGACATTTAGAAACCAACATTACCGAGGGCGCAATCGGCCCTGCCCGTGAGCGCGAAGCGCGCGGTCGAACTCGGGATGGCCGAGCGCGTGCTGCAGGCGGCGCCGGAGGAACTGGGCAACGAGGTGGTCCGGCTGGCCCTGCAACTGGCCGCCTCGCCGAAGTGGTCCGCCTTCGTGCGCAAGGAAAAGGCGCTGCACACGCCCGCGCACGTCGCGCAGCTGGGCCTGCCGCGCTGAGGCTCAGGGGCCTCTCCTTGCTTAATCGCTGTCGGGAATCACCGCATCGGCTGCCGCGCCCACGGCCTTGCCGGTGATGCGCGCGGTGCCGATGGCGGCATCCGCTGCCAGGCCCACCGCGCCGGCGCCCACGCTCACCGCCGTGCTTGCGACCGTCACCACGGCACAGCCGCCCAGTGCGGCAACGAGCGACAACAGCAGGAAGGCGCGCAGCAGCATGGCGTGATCCTCGATCAGCGAACCCGCATGCCGGGCGTGGCGCCCGGCCAGGGCTCGAGCACGTGAATGCCCGGGTTGGTTTTTTCGTCGGCGTGGCTGGCGGCCAGCACCATGCCTTCGCTGACGCCGAATTTCATCTTGCGCGGCGYCAGGTTAGCGACCAGCACCGTGAGCTTGCCCACGAGCTGCTCCGGCTGGTAGGCCGAGGCGATGCCGCTGAACACGTTGCGCAGAACAGGACTCCCCTGCGGGTCGGTGCCCTCACCGGCGTCGAGCGTCAGGCGMAGCAGCTTGGTCGAGCCCTCGACCTTCTCGCAAGCCACGATCTTCGCGATGCGCAGGTCGATCTTCGCGAAGTCGTCGATGGTGATGATGGGCGCGATGGCCTCGCCGCCCGGCAGCGCATCGGCCGCCGTTTCCGCGGCAGCGGCAGGCGCCGGTTCGGGTGCGTCGAACAGCTTCTCGACCGCCTTGGCATCCGCGCGCTGCATCAGGTGCTTGTACTCGCCGATGGCGTGGCCCACCGGCAGTGCCTGCGCGGCGTCGGCCCAGGCGAGCGGCGCGATCTTCAGGAAAGCCTCGACGTTGACGGCCAGCGCCGGCAGCACCGGCTTCAGGTACAGCGTGAGCAGGCGGAAGGCCTCGATGCACACCGTGCACACGTCGTGCAGCCGCGCTTCCTGGCCTTCCTTCTTGGCCAGCTCCCAGGGCTTGTTCTGGTCGACGTACTCGTTCACCTTGTCGGCCAAAGCCATCACCTCGCGCAGCGCACGGGCGTAGTCGCGGCCGTCGTAGAGCGAATGCAGCTGCGAAGCCGCGTCGCGCAGTGCGAACAGCAGCGCGTCGCCGTCGGCAGACACCTCGCCCAGCTGGCCGCCGAAGCGCTTGCCGATGAAGCCCGCCGCGCGGCTCGCGATGTTGATGTACTTGCCCACGAGGTCGCTGTTGACGCGCGCCACGAAGTCCTCGGGGTTGAAGTCGATGTCCTCGTTGCGGCCGTTGAGCTTGGCCGCGATGTAGTAGCGCAGCCACTCGGGGTCGAGCCCGACCGAGAGGTACTTGAGCGGGTCGATGCCGGTGCCGCGGCTCTTGCTCATCTTCTCGCCGCTCACCGTCAGGTGGCCGTGCACGTACACGGCATCGGGCGCCTTGCGGCCGCTGAAGTGCAGCATCGCGGGCCAGAACAGCGTGTGGAAGGTGATGATGTCCTTGCCGATGAAGTGCACCTGCTCCAGGTCGGGGTCGGCCATGTACTCGGTGTACGAGATGCCGTCGCCGCCCAGCTCGATGCAGCGCTTGTCGAGCAGGTTCTTGAGCGAGGCGAGGTAGCCCACGGGCGCGTCGAGCCACACATAGAAGTACTTGCCCGGCGCATCGGGGATCTCGATGCCGAAGTAGGGCGCGTCGCGGCTGATGTCCCAGTCGCCGAGGCCGCCCTTGCCTTCGTCGTCCTTGTAGAGCCACTCGCGGATCTTGTTCTGTACCTCGGATTGAACGTGGCCGGGGGCGGCGGTCCATTCCTTCAGGTAGGCCTCGCAGCGCGGGTCCGAGAGCTTGAAGAAGAAGTGCTCCGAGCTGCGCAGCTCGGGCTTGGCGCCCGAGAGCGCCGAGTAGGGGTTGATCAGCTCGGTGGGCGCGTACACGGCGCCGCACACCTCGCAGTTGTCGCCGTACTGGTCCTTCGAGTGGCAGTTGGGGCACTCGCCCTTGATGAAGCGGTCGGCCAGGAACATGCCCTTTTCGGGGTCGTAGAACTGCTCGACGCTCTTGGTGGCGATGAGGCCGTTGGCACGCAGGTCGCGGTAGATGTCCTGCGCGAGCTGGTGGTTCTCGGGCGCATCGGTCGAGTGCCAGTTGTCGAACGAGATGTAGTAGCCGTCGAGGTAGGGCTTCCGGCCAGCCGCGATCTCGGCCACGAAGGCCTGCGGCGTCACGCCGGCCTTGTCGGCCGCGATGGTGATGGCGGCGCCGTGGGCGTCGTCGGCGCAGACGAAGTTGACCTCGGCGCCATTCATTCGCTGGTTCCGCACCCAGATGTCGGCCTGGATGTATTCCATCATGTGGCCGATATGGAACTTGCCGTTGGCATACGGCAGGGCGGTGGTGACGAAGAGCTTGCGCGGGGCGGACATCGGGGAGGGCGCTTTCGGGGAGTGGCTGGCGGGAGAACCGGACATTTTAGGTGGCGGCGTCTCTCCGCGAGAATCCGGCGACGACAAGCCCCACGCCCTGAAGCCTCCTTGAACCACGCACGTCTCGAAATCGGTCTTCTCACTGTCCTCGAGTGGACCTCGCCGCTGCAGAACGTGAGGGAGGCCACGGACCTGGTGGCCGCCTCGATGGAACACGACACCGACCGCCTGCTGCTGGACGCCGGTGTCCTGCCGCCCGCATTCTTCGAGCTGCGCACGCGCTTCGCGGGCGAGTTTCTCCAGAAGCTGCAGACCTACCGGCTGCGAACCGCCATCGTGATGTCGCCGGATGCCGATCACGGCGAACGCTTCGGCGAATACCTGCAGGAAGCCAGGCGCGGGCACTTCTGCCGCTTTTTCACTTCGCGAGAAGACGCGCTGGGGTGGCTGGCCCGCGAATGACCTTTTTTGTGGCCCCGGGCATCCGGCCGGCAAAAGGGCGCGGCGTTATTCTTCTGCATTCGCGCCAGCCTGGCCGCGACACCTCTTCTACCTGACAAGGGCGCCTTTCCATGACCACCCCCATTCCCGCAACCCTCATCCCCGGCGATGGCATCGGCCCCGAGATCGTCGACGCCACGCTGGCTGCTTTCGATGCACTGAAGGCCCCCTTCGTCTGGGACCGCCAGATCGCCGGCCTCGGCGGCGTGGTGGCCGCGGGCGACCCGCTGCCGCAGGCCACGCTCGACAGCATCCGCCGCACCCGCCTCGCCCTCAAGGGGCCGCTCGAAACGCCTTCGGGCGGCGGCTACCGCTCGTCGAACGTGCGGCTGCGCGAGGAGTTCCAGCTCTACGCCAACCTGCGTCCGGCGCGCACCATCATTCCCGGCGGCCGCTTCGACAAGATCGACCTCGTGGTCGTGCGCGAAAACCTCGAAGGCCTCTACATCGGCCACGAGCACTACGTGCCCATCGACGGCGATCCGCACGCCGTGGCCATGGCCACCGGCATCAACACCCGCCAGGGCAGCCGCCGCCTGCTCGAATACGCCTTCGAGACCGCCGTGGCCACCGGCCGCAAGAAGGTCACGATCGTGCACAAGGCCAACATCATGAAGGCGCTCACGGGCATCTTCCTGGAGACCGGCCTCGACCTCTACGAGAAGAAGTACAAGGGCAAGTTCGAGCTCGACACGGTCATCATCGACGCCTGCGCGATGAAGCTGGTGCTCAACCCCTGGCAGTTCGACATGCTCGTGACGACCAACCTGTTCGGCGACATCCTGTCCGACCTCGTGGCCGGCCTGGTCGGCGGCCTGGGCATGGCGCCCGGCGCCAATATCGGCGCCGATGCCGCGATCTTCGAGGCGGTGCACGGCTCCGCGCCCGACATCGCCGGCAAGGGCATCGCCAACCCCACCGCGCTGCTGCTGGCCGCCGCGCTGATGCTCGACCACTGCAAGCTGCCCGAGCTGGCCACGCGCCTGCGCACGGCCATCGACCAGACGCTCAACATCGACAACGTGCGCACCGGCGACCTGGGCGGCACGGCGGGCACGGCCGCCTTCACGAAGGCGCTGGTCAGCCGCATCCACGGCGGTTGACCGGTGGGCGGGGCTGGCGGACGTTCCCCATGAGAAAGCTGCTGCTTCTGCTGGCCGTCCTCTTGTCCGGCTTGTTCGCGGGCTTTTCGTCAACTGCGGCAGAGCCGCGCTACACGGTGGTGAAGGTCGACCTTCGCACCGAAAGGCTCGAGCTGTTCCTGAACGACGACGCGGGCGTCGCGTTCAAGCGCTTCGACCGGTTGGAAGCCTGGCTGAAGGCGCGCAACAGGCAGCTCCTGTTCGCGGTGAACGCCGGCATGTACCACGAGGACTTCTCGCCGGTCGGCCTGTTCGTGCGGGACGGCCGCGAAGAGTCGCCGCTCAATCTCGCCGATGGCGTCGGCAACTTCTTCCGCAAGCCGAACGGCGTGTTCCTTGTCTCCGACGCCGGCCCGCGCGTGGTCGAGGCGTCGGAGTACCCGGCGTTGGCGAAGAGCGGCGTGCATCTGGCGACGCAATCCGGTCCGCTGCTGCTGCGCCATGGTGTCCTGCACCCGGCCCTCATTCCGAATTCGGACTCGCGCAAGATCCGCAACGGCGTGGGCGTGTCGGGCCACACGGCGATCTTCGTGCTGAGCGAGACGCCGGTGAACTTCTACGATTTCGCGCTCTACTTCCGCGACGTGCTGCACTGCCGCGATGCCCTGTACCTCGACGGCACGGTGTCGGCCCTGTATTCGAAGGCCTTGCGAAGAAACGACTTCGTGCGGGAGCTGGGGCCGATACTCGGTGTGGTGACGCCATGAACCCATTGGCTGCCCCTTGCGTTTTCATCATCGATCCCTGTTGAGCCATGTCCACACCGCTGCCCATCCTGTCCCTACTCGAAACCCGTGTGCTCGGCGTGCTGGCCGAAAAGCAGCGCACCGTGCCCGACAGCTATCCGCTCACGCTCAACTCGCTGGTGTCGGGCTGCAACCAGAAGACCAGCCGCAACCCGGTGCTCGAACTCACCGAGGCGCAGATCCAGTCCGCCATCGACAGCCTGAAGGGCTACAGCCTCGTCGCGGAAAGCAGCGGCGGGCGCGCCTTCCGCTACGAGCACAACATCGACCGCGTGCTGCGCATTCCCTCGCAGTCGGTCATCCTGCTCACCGTGCTGATGCTGCGCGGGCCGCAAACGGCCGGCGAACTGCGCATCGCCTGCGACCGCATGCACAACTTCGCGGACATCTCCTCGGTCGAGGGCTTTCTCGACGAACTCGCGGAGCGTTCGGCCGGTGCGCTGGTGGTGAAGCTGGCGCGCCTGCCCGGTGCGCGCGAAAGCCGTTGGGCGCATCTGCTGAGCGGCCAGCCGGCGGAAGAGGTCGCGGGTCCGGCCGGCGCGTCGGGCGACGGGGCGTATGCATCGCACGATGCGTCGCTCGGAGAAGTCGCGGCGCTCAAGGCCAATGTGGCGCGGCTCGAGGTCGAGCTGGCATCGTTGAAGGCGCTGGTGGGGCGCGTGTGTTCGGAGCTCGGGATTTCCGAGGCGGGTTGAAGCGAGGTGGAGGGGCGGAGGAGATGGTTTTGCGTTGCGCATGAACTGCGTTATCTTGCGCAGCACATGAAACCTCCGGTCTCACTCGTCCTCCTATGAAGTACGCCTGTCCACGTTGCCAGAAGCCGGGCATCAGCGGTCTCGCAAAGCGCTGGTCCAGCCGTGGTGCGCCTGTCGAATGCGAAGCCTGCGGCGGTCTTTTTCATGTGCTTGCAAGCGCTTCCAACGGCATCTGGGCGGCAGGGGTCCTGATCGTCCTGGTGTCGCTGATCGCCGCCATCGGCCTGCATTCCGCTTTGCTCTTCTTCTGCGGACTGGTGCTCGCCATCGCCTGCAACCTGTGGGCATGGAAGCGCGCCAAGCTGGTGCCGATCTCGAAAGAAAGCGCAGCGAACGCCAACAAGGCAGGCTGGGTCCTCACCGGCATCTACGCGCTCTTCGCGTTCCTCCTCCAATAGCCGTGCCCGATCGCGACGCGAACGCACAAGCCTTCATTGGCGACGGTTTTCTTCGCATCGACAACGCCTTCCCGCGCGAACTCGCGGACGAGGCCCGCACGATCCTCTGGCGCGACACCGGCTGCGATCCGGACGATTCGTCGACCTGGACGAAGCCGGTCGCCCGGCTGGGCATGTACGCACAGCCGCCTTTCGTCGGAGCCGCCAACACACCGGTCCTGCACAGCGCCTTCGATCTGCTTGTCGGTCCGGGCCGGTGGCATGCGTGCCGCAGCATGGGTACCTTCCCCGTGCGCTTTCCCTCGACCGAAGACCCGGGCGACGCCGGCTGGCACATCGATGTGAGCTTCGGGCTGGAGAACCCGGACTTCATGGCGTGGCGCGCGAACATCCGCTCGAAGGGCCGCGCGCTGCTGATGCTCTTCCTGTTCTCGGATGTGGGCGATGACGATGCGCCGACACGCATCCGCGCCGGCTCGCATGCCGACATCGCCCGCGTGCTGGCGCCGGCGGGCGAAGAGGGCCTGTCGCTAGGGGAACTGGCACGCAACGGTTTCGCCGAGTCCGCCGGGCGACCCGTGGTGCTGGCGACAGGCGCCGCGGGCACGGTGTACCTCTGCCATCCCTTCCTCGTGCACTCGGCCCAGCCGCACCGCGGCACGCGGCCGCGCTTCATGGCGCAGCCGCCGCTGCTGCCGGCGGCGTCCTTCGACGCGGACTCCCCCGTGAGCCCCGTTGAAGAGGCGATCCGCCAGGCGCTCAGCCCGCAGGCCGGACCGGCACATCCAGACTGACCTTCACCGGGTCCATCGTGACCAGCGTGCGAAAGCGCTTGACGTTGTTGCTCTGGAAGAAAAGCTGCCGGCTCAGCGCCGTGTACTGCGCCATGTCCTGCACGACGAAGATCAGGATGAAGTCCCACTCGCCCGTCACGTAGTAGCACTGCTGCACCTGCGGGCAATCCCTGAAGCTCTGCTTCATCGCATCGAGCAGGTCGATCCGCTCGCTCTCGGTTTCCACCTCGGCGACGATGGTCAGCGGATGGCCCAGCGCGGCGGGCGCCAGCACCGCGCCGTAGCGCTGGATCACGCCGTCGTCGAGCAGGCGCTTCAGCCGCCGGTTGACGGCCGCCGTCGACAGGTGGATCCGCTCGCCGAGGTCGCTTTGCGGCATGCGGCTGTTGGCCTGGATCAGTTCCAGCAGGCGAAGGTCGAGGGTGTCGAGAGGGGTCATGCGAGGCGGTTGACGCAAAAACGTTGCGTTGAGAGGCCGAATTTTGCGCGCCTGTACCGTCGCATTGTCAATAGCATCTCGCCATGAAATTCCCTGACGAGCCCTTGCGCGACCAGCTCACCGGCTGGCGCCGCCAGCTGCATGCGATGCCCGAGACCGGCTTCGAGGAGGCGAGGACCTCGGCCTTCGTCGTCAGCGTGCTCAAGGCGCTCGGCCTCGACGTGCACACCGGCATCGGCGGCACCGGGCTCGTCGCCAATCTGAAGGTCGGCAATGGCAAGGGCGTCATCGGCCTGCGTGCCGAGATGGATGCGCTGAACATCACCGAGGTGCCGACGGACCGTGCCCACGCCTCCGGCACACCGGGAAAGATGCACGCCTGCGGCCATGACGGCCACATGTCGATCGTCCTCGGCGCGGCCCGCCTGCTGCGCGAGCGCCAGGATTTCGACGGCACCGTGCGCTTCATCTTCCAGCCCGCCGAAGAGCACGGCCGCGGCGCCAGGGCGATGATGGACGACGGCCTGTTCGAGCGCTTTCCGGTCGACGAGATCTACGGCCTGCACAACATGCCCGGCATGCGCGCGGGAACCATCTCGACGCGCGTGGGCGGCCTCATGGCCAGCGAAGACAACTTCGTCATCCATGTGAAGGGCCGCGGCACGCATGCCGCGCGGCCGCACATGGGCATCGACCCGATCGTCATCGGCGCGCAGATCGTGCTGGCGCTGCAGACCGTCGTGTCGCGCACGCTCGACCCCGGCGCGCAGGCCGTGATCTCGTGCACCGAGTTCATCACCGACGGCATCCGCAACGCGATTCCGTCGAACGTGGTCATCAAGGGCGATACGCGCAGCTACGACCCCGCCGTGCAGAAGATGCTGGCCGCGCGCATGCGCGAGATCAGCGAGGGCATCTGCCGCATGCACGGCGCCGAATGCGATTTCAGCTACACGCACGAGTTCGCGCCCACCGTGAACTGGGCCCGGTGCGTGCCGACGGCGGTGGCGGCTGCGACGGCCGTCGTGGGGGCGGAGAACGTCGATGCCGACGTGGCGCCGATGATGATCTCGGAGGACTTCGGCGCCTTCCTGAAAGCCGTGCCGGGCGCTTTCGTGTTCCTCGGCAATGGCGCCGAAGGCGGGCCCGGTAGCACGCCACTGCACAACGGCAGCTATGACTTCAACGACGAAGTGCTGGCGATAGGCGCCCGCTATTTCGCGGAAATCGTCCGCCTTCGCCTTCCGGAAAACGACGACAAGAGAGACTGAGACATGCTGGTTTTTGCCAATTCACAGGCGCGCCGGTGCGGCTACGACGCGTCCTTGCGCAAGGTGATGAACATCGCGCGAGGCAGGGAGAGCCGGCAGTGGCTGGCGAGCTGGAGCCGGCTGGCGCCGCATCCGACGCCGGCGTGGTCGCTGCGCCTGCTTGCAAGGCAACTGGGCGTGGGCCAGGTGGTGGTCAAGGACGAGTCGAGGCGCTCGGCGCTGGGCAGTTTCAAGGTGCTCGGCGCGCCCGTGGCCTTGCTGCGGCTCGTCCTGCGGCGCTGGCCCGATCGCGGCTGGACGCCCGCCGATCTCTTCGCCGGCCACCACGCACGGGCGCTGCGCGACTTCGTCGTCATCAGCGCCACGGACGGCAACCACGGCCGGGCATTGGCCGCGGCCGCGCAGAGCATCGGCTGCCGCTGCGTCATCGTGCTGCATGCGCAGGTCAGCGCGGAACGCGAAGCGCCCATCGCCGCGCTCGGCGCCGAGGTGATCCGCATCACGGGGAACTACGACGAATCGGTCGAGGAGGCCGCGCGGCTGGCGAAGCTCAACGGCTGGGAGGTGGTCTCCGATACCTCCTACGACGGGTACGAGGAGATTCCGCGCGACGTCATGCAGGGCTACGGCATCCTCGCCGACGAACTGCTCGAGAACACGGCTGCCGATGCGCCGTGCCCGTTCACGCACGTCATCGTCCAGGGCGGCGTCGGCGGGTTGGCGGCGGGCGTGGCGAGCCACTTCTGGGAGCGTTACGGGGCCGCGCGGCCGACCTTCATCGTCGTCGAGCCCGAGCAGGCGGACTGCCTTTTGCAGAGCGCCCGCAGCGGCCGGCCCGACCGTGCCACGGGCACCGTCGATTCGGTGATGGCCGGCCTGGCCTGCGGCGAGACCTCGCCGCTCGCCTGGCGCTTCCTGCAGCCGGCCGTCGACCTGTTCATGACCGTCACCGATGCCCAGGCCGAGCGCGCGATGCGCACGCTCGCGACCGGCGAGGCCGGCGACGTGCCCGTGCTGAGCGGTGAATCCGGTGCGGCGGGCCTTGCAGCGCTGCAGGCGCTGACGGCGGACCCGGCAGCCCGTCGGACGGCAGGCCTCGGCGCCGACGCCCGCGTGCTGCTGTTCAGCACCGAGGGCGCAACCGCACCGGGCCTCTATCGATCGCTCACGGGCCGCTCCGGCGAAGAGGTCGTTGCCGCGCAGAGGGAATGGCTGGCTCGCGAAGGCATCGCCCCCGAGGCCCTCATGGCACGCATCGACCGGCATGCGGCCATCGGCGCGCTGGAGAACACCGGCGTGTGCCGCATCGCGCTGACGGACGCCGACCGGCAGGGCCGCGACCAACTTGTGCGCTGGATGAAGGAGCTGGGCCTCGCGGTTCGCGTCGACCGGATCGGCAACATCTTCGGCATCCGGCCCGGCACGACCGATGCGGCCCCGGTGATGACGGGCTCGCACATCGACACCGTCGCCACGGGCGGCCGCTACGACGGCAACTACGGCGTGATGGCCGGGCTCGAGGTGGTGCGCTGGCTCAACGAGCGCAAGCGCCAGACGCTGCGCCCGCTCGTGGTCGCGGCCTTCACGAACGAGGAGGGCGTGCGCTTCATGCCGGACATGCTGGGTTCGCTGGTGCACGCCGGCGGCCATCCGCTGCAGGCGGCCCTCGACACGGTCGGCACCGACGGCGCACGGCTCGGCGACGAGCTCGTGCGCATCGGCTACGCCGGAGACATGCCCTGCGGCGCCATCGTTCCGCATGCGTACGTCGAGCTCCATATCGAGCAGGGGCCGGTGCTGGAAGCCGAGGGCATCACCATCGGCGCGGTGCAAGACCTGCAGGGCATCTCGTGGCAGGAGATCCTGGTCACCGGCCAGTCGAACCATGCGGGCACCACGCCGATGCGCTTGCGCCATGACGCGGGCTACTGCGCCGCCGCCATCGCGGTGTTCGTGCGCGAGCTGGCGCAGCGCTACGGCGGCAGCCAGGTCGCGACGGTTGGTGTGATCGACCTGCACCCCAATCTCATCAACGTGATTGCGGCACGTGCCACGCTGACGGTCGACCTGCGCAACACCGACGAGCACACGCTGAAGCGCGCCGAAGCGGAACTGGCCGCCTGCCTTCTTCAGCTCGAACAGCAAGAGGGCGTCACCATCAAGACCCGGCCACTGGCCCGGTTCGGGCCCGTGGTGTTCGATGCCCGCCTGGTGCGCCAGATTGAAGCATCGGCCAACGCACGAGGGCTGACGCATCGCCGCATGACCTCCGGCGCCGGACACGACGCACAGATGATGGCCCGCATCTGCCCGGCCGCCATGATCTTCGTGCCGAGCGAGAAGGGCATCAGCCACAACCCGCGGGAGCACACCGCGCCGGCCGACCTGGTGCAGGGTGCGAACGTTCTTCTCGACGTGCTGCTTGCGCTGGCCGAGGCGCCGTAACAAAGCTCAGGCCGGCACCCACCCGAAGAAGCGCAGCACCTCGTCGCGCTGCTTCATCGCGTCGGCACGCCCGAGTGCCATCAGCTCGCGTGTGTAGGCCGAATCGAACAACAGGTAGCTCGCGAGCGCGCCGCCCTTCACGTCGGCCGCCACCTTCGAGCCGCCCAGCAGGTGCCGCACCGCGCCAGGCAGCGCATCGACGTGGCGTGCCGCGATCACGTCGAGGCGCTCGGAGGGCGAGATCACCAGCAGGTCGAGCGGGCGCAGCGAACTCGATGCGCGCGCTTCCTCGGGAATCAGCCCCAGCGTGTGGTTGATGCGGCGCAGCCGCTCGATGTCGACCGCCAGCGCATCGAGAAAGATGCTGGACAGCGCGTGGCCCGCGATCTGCGCCATCGTCGGATAGCCGCTGTAGGTGTTGGGCGCGGGGGTCTCGCGCGGTTCGTGCATGCGGCCCGCGCCGATCACCAGGATGCGCCGGGCGCCGAGGTGGATGGCCGCCGCGATGGGGGCCGACTGGCGCATCGAGCCGTCGCCGAAGTATTCGGTGTGGCCCTGCATCGGCAGCGCCGTGGCCGGGAACACGAAGGGAATGGCCGAGGACGCCAGCAGGTGCGCATGCGTGATGCGATCGCGCACCGAAAGGCGCTGCGAGCGCACCCAGGGCTCCATCGGCACCGCGGCTTCGAAGAAGGTGACGTGCTCGCCCGAGCTGTAGCTCGATGCGGTCACGGCCAGCGCCTGCACGTGGCCCTGCTGCATGAGCTGCGGCAGGCGGTCGAGCGGCACCAGGCGCTGGAGCAGATCGGCCAGCGGCGCATTGTCGAGCAGCGACCTGGGCTTGATGCGCATCCAGTTGGCGGCAACGCGGCCGAGCCCGAGCAGCATGCGCCAGCGCGCGCCGCTGCCGATCACCGAGAGCGAATCGGCGCGGTACACCTGCTCCGCGCGGAAGTTGCTCCACACCTGCGCGATGTGCGCCACCACGCCGTCGAAGTCGTCGGCGCCGCAGGCGAGCGCCGCTGCGTTGATGGCGCCGGCCGAGGTACCGGTGATGACGGGAAAGGGATTGCCGGTGCCGGCGGCCGGGCCCGCGCCGCGCCGGATCTCGGCAATGGCTTCGAGCACGCCGACCTGGTAGGCCGCCCGTGCGCCGCCCCCGGTGAGCAGAAGGCCGGTGGCGAGGCTTGTCTCTGGCATTTTCGGTTTTTGGGAAGCTGATCGGTGAGGGCTTGGAGAGCGCCTTAGACTACCTGCCATTCAGGAGTTAGATCAATGGCACTCACCCCCGAAGGGCTCATGGACGCGCTCAAAGCCGTCGCAGACCCTAACACCGGCAAAGAATTCGCGGCGACCCGGTCGCTCAAGAACCTCCAGATCGTGGAGGGCGACGTGTCGTTCGACCTGGAGCTCGGCTACCCCGCCAGGAGCCAGCACGCCGCCATCCGCAAGGCGCTGGTGGCAGCGGCCAAGGCCGTGCCGGGCGTGGAAAACGTGTCGGTCAACATCCTCACCAAGGTCATCAGCCACGCGGTGCAGCGCGGCGTCCAGCTGATGCCCAACGTCAAGAACATCATCGCGGTGGCCTCGGGCAAGGGCGGCGTGGGCAAGAGCACCACCGCCGCCAACCTGGCGCTCGCGCTGGCCGCCGAAGGGGCCAGCGTCGGCCTGCTCGATGCMGACATCTATGGCCCGAGCCAGCCCATGATGATGGGCATCGAGGGCCGCCCCGACAGCGCCGACGGCAAGACCATGGAGCCGATGGCGCGCCACGGCGTGCAGGTGATGTCGATCGGCTTCCTGGTCGACCAGGACCAGGCCATGATCTGGCGCGGCCCCATGGCCACGCAGGCGCTGGAGCAGCTGCTGCGCCAGACCAACTGGAAAGACCTCGACTACCTGATCGTCGACATGCCCCCGGGCACCGGCGACATCCAGCTCACGCTGAGCCAGCGCGTGCCGATGACGGGCGCGGTGATCGTCACCACGCCGCAGGACATCGCGCTGCTCGACGCCAAGAAGGGCATCAAGATGTTCGAGAAGGTTGGCGTGCCGATCCTCGGCATCGTCGAGAACATGGCGGTGCACATCTGCTCCAACTGCGGCCATGCCGAGCACATCTTCGGCGCCGACGGCGGCAAGAAGATGGCGGCCGAGTACCAGATGGAGTACCTCGGCGCGCTGCCGCTGGACATCCAGATCCGCCTGCAGGCCGACAGCGGTGCGCCCACTGTGGTGGCCGACCCCGAAGGTGAAGTTGCCGGCATCTACAAGGCAGTTGCACGGCGTGTGGCCGTGGGGATCTCGGAGAAGGCCAAGGACTTCTCGTCGAAGTTCCCGACGATTTCGATCAGCAAGAACACCTAGGGGATGGAACCCTGGTTTTCGATTGGTCGCGTCGTGGGTCATTCAGGGTGTGATCGCTCAGAGCACTTGTTGATCGGCCGCAAACCAGCAGCGTGCCCTGAACAACAGCACCCCGAACAAAAGCACCGTGCAGCGGAGCGACCGGCATGAACCTGCTGGCCTCGATGCGCTATCTGGTGGCCCTGAACGAGCACAAGCACTTCGGCCGCGCCGCACAGTCCTGCCACATCACCCAGCCGGCGCTCTCGAACGCACTGCGCGCGCTCGAAACCGAATTCGGCGTTGTCATCGTCAAGCGGGCACGGGTTTATGTGGGCCTCACGCACGAGGGCGAGCGCGTGCTGGCCACGGCGCAGCGCATGCTGCGCGACAACGAGGTGCTGCTGCAGGAGTTGCGCAGCGACGCGGACAACCCGCACGGGCGCTTGCGGATGGCCGCGGTGCCCACCGCCATTCCCATGCTCTCGCGCTTCGCGGCCATGCTGCACCAGCACCATCCGGGCATCCTGCCGGCCGTGCTCTCGATGAGCTCGCAGGAGTTGGAGACGGGGCTCGAAAGCCTCTCGATCGACCTCGCGCTCGGCTACACCGAGCGCATGCACCTGCCGGGCATCAAGCTCACGGCCTGGCCTCAGAGCATCGAACACTACTTCCTGCTGCGGCGCGCCGAGACGCCCTCGACGGACGAGCTGCGCATCGGCCAGCCGATCACCTGGGCCGAGGCGGGCAAGCTGCCGCTGTGCCTGCTCACGACCGACATGCACAACCGCGCGATCATGGACCAGGCGCTGCGCCAGGCCGGCGTGCCGGTGGCGCCGGCCATCGAGACCAACTCGGTGCTCACGCTGACGCTGGCCGTGAGTGCCGGCACGGTCAGCAGCGTGCTGCCGGGCGCCATGGTGGCGGCCGTGCGCAGCCACCGCGAGCTGGAGGCGCTGCCGCTGGTGGCGCCCGACGTGCAGACGCCGATCGGCTTCATGACGCAGGACGGCGTACGCGCTTCGCGCGCACTCGAAGCCGCGCTGGCTTTCCTGCAGACCCCGGAATGGCGCGAGCAGGTCCGACTTCACAGCGGCACTCTGCGCGACTGAGGGCCGCGCCAGCCCCGCCCTGGCGCATTTAATTATTGAATCGACTCATGCGCCGATCGAATTTGACGGCGTGTAAGACGTTCGGACACACTCCGCGGCCCGGATTCAACACAAAAGTTACACGTTCGGCCAACTAGGAGAAATATGGCGGGTTCAACTGCAGGCGTTCTCGAGGGAGATCGCATCGTCGGAGGAGGGGCGCAACCGCAACCCGGCTTCCTGGAAAAAGAACGCATCATCGCGGGCCGCGGCTTCAATCGCTGGCTGGTACCCCCCGCCGCGCTGGCCATCCACCTGTGCATCGGCATGGCCTATGGCTTCTCGGTGTTCTGGTTGCCGCTGTCCAAGGCGCTCGGCACGGCCGGCACCGGCGCACAGGCCTGCGCCAAGGAGATGAGCTTCTTCGCCGAACTCTTCGCCACGAACTGCGACTGGCGCGTGGCCACGCTCGGCTGGATGTACACCCTGTTCTTCGTCTTCCTCGGCTGCTCGGCGGCCCTGTGGGGCGGCTGGCTCGAACGCGCGGGTCCGCGCAAGGCCGGCGTGGTGTCGGCGCTGTGCTGGTGCGGCGGCATGCTGCTGTCGGCACTGGGCATTCACCTGCACCAGTTCTGGCTGATGATCCTCGGCTCGGGCGTGATCGGCGGCATCGGCCTCGGTCTCGGCTACATCTCGCCGGTGAGCACGCTGATCAAGTGGTTCCCCGATCGCCGCGGCATGGCGACCGGCATGGCCATCATGGGCTTCGGCGGCGGCGCGATGATCGGTTCGCCGCTCGCGGTCGACCTGATGAAGCGCTTCTCCACGTCCACCGACGTGGGCGTGATGCAGACCTTCATCGTCATGGCGCTGGGCTACTTCGTCTTCATGATGGCGGGCGCCCTGGGCTACCGCGTGCCGCCCTCGGGCTGGAAGCCGGAAGGCTGGACGCCGCCCCCGGCGCAGACCAGCAACACCATGATCACGCAGCGCCATGTGCACGTGAAGAAGGTCTGGGGCATTCCGCAGTTCTGGCTCGTGTGGCTGGTGCTGTGCATGAACGTGAGCGCCGGCATCGGCGTGATCGGCATGGCCTCGCCGATGCTGCAGGAAGTGTTCGGCGGCGCGCTGATCGGCGTGYAGCAGAAGTTCGGCCAGCTCGACAAGACGCAGCTCGCGGCGATTGCCGCGGTGGCCGGCGGCTTCACCGCGCTGCTCTCGCTCTTCAACATCGGCGGACGCTTCGTGTGGGCGAGCCTCTCGGACAAGCTGGGCCGCAAGCTCACCTACACAGTGTTCTTCGTGCTCGGCGGCATCCTGTACGCGAGCATTCCGTCGTCGGCCGGCGCGGGCAGCAAGCTGCTGTTCGTGGGCGCCTGCTGCGTGATCGTGTCGATGTACGGCGGCGGCTTCGCCACGGTGCCGGCCTACCTGGCCGACCTGTTCGGCACGCAGTTCGTGGGCGCCATCCATGGCCGCCTGCTCACCGCATGGGCCACGGCCGGCATCCTCGGTCCGGTGGTGGTGAACTACATGCGCGAGTACCAGCTGGGCCTGGGCCTGCCGCGCGAGCAGGTCTACAACCAGACCATGTACATCCTCGTGGGCATGCTGGCGATCGGCTTCATCGCCAACCTGCTGGTGCGCCCGGTGGCCGACAAGCACTTCATGACCGACGCCGAACTGGCCGTCGAGAAGAAGCTGGCGCACGAGAAGGCCTCGGCGGCCGAAGTGGGCAGCGGCTCGGGCGGTGCAGACACCGTGAGCCCGGCGGTGGTGGTGCTGGCCTGGGTTGCAGTGGGCATCCCCCTCGCATGGGGCGTCTACAAGACGCTGATCAGCGCAGCGAAGTTCTTCAATTGAAGGACGCGGCCGGCAGGGCATGCGCCCGCCGGCCCGTGATGTCCGCGCCGACATGGCGCCGGCGGCTGGGGGCGGACAATGGCGGCGGCATGGTTTACCCTTCGCGCCAACGCTGTTCCCGCTCCTCACCACCCTCGGCATGAAATCCAAAGTCCAGTTCCGCCTGCGCGTCTACCGGGACGATGTCATCGCCATCGGCCCCGGCAAGATCGCCGTGCTCGAAGCGGTGGCCGAGACCGGTTCGATTTCCGCGGCGGCCCGCCTGCTGGGCATGTCGTATCGGCGGGCCTGGATGCTGATCGACGAGATGAACCAGGCCCTGGCTTCGCCCGCGGTGAACACCGCCGCCGGCGGCTCGCGCGGCGGCGGCACGGCGCTCACGCCGGTGGGCGAGGAAATCGTCAAGCACTACCGCGCCATCGAGAACGCCGCCAAGCTGGCCACGGCCGCGGACATCCGGGCGCTGACGCGGCTGCTGGCACCCTGAGTCCCCGGGGCCGGCCGTGCGGCGGGCCCGGCGCGCGGGCCGGTCAGCCGTCGGGCGTCCGGTCCGCCGGCAGGATGGGTGGATCGGGTGCGTCCGGCATGCGGTCGCCCTGCCAGCACGACCACACGTCCTGCGACAGCGTCTCGCGGGCCTGCGGCGGTGCTTCCTGGATGGTGCCCACGCTGATGAAGCCCACCAGGTGTTCGCCGGGCTGCACGCCCAGCTGCCGCGCCAGCGTCTCGTCGAAGCAGCGTTCGCCGCTCAGCACGATGGCGCCATAGCCCAGCTGGTGCGCCGCGCCCAGGATGTTGCCCAGCGCCGCACCCGCGCAGAGCCATTGCTCGCGGCCGGGGATCTTGCTGCGCTCGCGCGGCGACACCACGAAGCCCAGCAGCATCGGAGGCCGCGTGGCGTGTTCGCGCGCCCGCTCCAGGTCCGAAGGGCTTGCCAGCGGATCGCGCCGCAGCTTCTCCTGCTCGAAGCACCAGGCCAGTGCCTCGCGGTTCTGCGGGCGGAACTCGATCACGCGCCACGGATGCAGCCCGCCATGGTCGGGCGCGCGCAGGCCGGCCTGGAGCATGCCGTCGAGCTCGTCGGGATTGGGACCGGGCGGCTGCAGCCGCCGCGGCGACACCGAGCGCCGCGTCAGCAGGACTTCGAGGATGCGTTCCGCACCGGTCATGTGCCGCCACATCGGTGTCACTGCGCCTGGCGGTCGGTCCACACAGCCTTGCGGCGCAGGACCTCCCCGATGTCGTGGGCGTCGGTCTGTGCGACGAGGAAGGACTGGCTTTCGCCGCCTGGGGCGATGATGGAGATCACGAAACTGTCGGAGTCCATGGCGCGCTCGATGCGCCATTCCTGGACCCGCGTCACATGGCGGAACTCCGGCCTGCCGGAGATCGATCGGACAACGGTGTCGTGAGCGGATGGGCGCATGGGCTTGCAATTTTGCAACGCTATATCCCGCAGTATATGAAGACTGAGGGATTCGTGCACCCCCGTGAGAACCTCGGAGCCTGTCCGGGGCGCGCTCACGCCGACGGGGTACCTTGCTCCGCGAATGTCCCCCGGCGCGGCCTAAGGCCGCATGCCTCCTCCTTTATTTCGCTGCGCAAGGCACCCCATCGGCGTGATCGCTCAGCGCAGCGGTTGATCGGCCAGCACAACGACCGCGCCCATCGTGCACAGGGCACCGGGTGCTCCCCGCAGCGAAATAAAGGAGGAGCGAAGCGGGGGACATTCGCGGAGGGGAGTACCCGGTGTCCTGTGCACGCGTCCAGATAGATCAGGAACAGGCTCTCAGGGCTCATCATGTAACAATCACGCCGTATTCCAATGAACACGACGAACGCGCTCATCGCCTCGACCGACTGGTCGCCCCTGGTCCTGTCGCTCAAGGTCGCCGCGGTCGCGACCGTGCTGGCACTGATCGCGGGCGTGGCGCTGGGCTGGGTGTTCGCGCGCAAGCGCTTCTTCGGCCGCACCGTGATCGAGGCGGTGTTCATGCTGCCGCTGGTGCTGCCGCCCACGGTCATCGGCTATGCCATCCTGGTGGCGGCGGGGCGCCGCAGTCCGTTGGGCGCCTGGCTGCGCGAGCACCTCGACTACACGATCATCTTCAGCTGGCATGGCGCCGTGATCGCCTCGGCCGTGGTCGCGTTGCCGCTGGTGCTCAAGTCGGCCAGCGCCGCCTTCGCGAACGTCGACCGCTCGCTCGAAGCCGCGGCCAGCACGCTGCGCCAGTCGTCGTTCTCGGTGTTCCTGCGTGTGACGCTGCCGCTGGCCTGGCCGGGCATCCTGGCCGGCACGCTGCTCGCCTTTGCGCGGGCCATGGGCGAGTTCGGCGCCTCGCTGATGGTGGCGGGCTCCATTCCCAAGCAGACCCAGACCTTGTCGATGGCCATCTACGACGCGGTGCAGGCCGGGCATGACGACCTCGCGCTGCTGCTGGTCGTCGTGACCTCGGTGCTATCGATCGTCGTGCTGGTGCTGTCGAACCGCTTCTTTTCTCTTCGCTGATCCGTTCCTTCTTCTTCAATAGTTCCCAGGAGATGTCCATGCGCCCGTTCCGCCTCTTGTCCGTCGTTCTTGCGCTGGCCCTGCCGCTGGCGGCCGCCGCGCAGCAGATCACCGTGTCCGCGGCCGCCAGCCTGACCGACGCGTTCAAGGAAATCGGGCCCAAGTTCGAGGCGTCCAAGCCCGGTGCCACAGTGCGCTTCAACTTCGCCGCCTCGGGCGTGCTGCTGCAGCAGATCGGGCAGGGCGCGCCGGTCGACGTGTTCGCCAGCGCCGACCAGGAAACCATGAACCGCGGCGCCGAGCAGAAGCTGATCGACACCGCCACGCGCAAGAACTTCGTGAGCAACAGCCTCGTGCTGATCGAGCCTGCGAAGGAAGGCGTGGGCGTCACGTCGCTGCAGGAGCTGGCCGGTGCCAGCGTGAAGAAGATCGCCGTCGGCAAGACCGCCACCGTGCCGGTCGGCCGCTACACCAAGCAGGTGCTGGACGGTGCCAACCTCTGGACCGTGCTCGAACCCAAGTTCGTGCAGGCCGACAGCGTGCGCCAGGTGCTCGACTACGTGAGCCGCGGTGAGGTCGAGGCCGGCTTCGTCTACCGCACCGATGCGGCCGTGGCGGGCGACAAGGTCAAGGTCGCGCTCACGCCTTCGGGCCACGCGCCCGTGAGCTACCCCATCGCGGTGGTGGCCGAGAGCAGGCAGAAGGCGCTGGCCGGCGACTTCATCGCCTTCCTGTCCACCGATGTCGCGCAGGCCGTGCTGACCCGCTACGGATTCGGCAAGCCATGATCGACGTCGATCTGAAGCTCACGGTCCGGGACGGCGCACGGCGCTTCGACCTGGCCGCGCGCTTCCAGACCGACGTTCCCTTTGCCGCGCTCTACGGGCCTTCGGGCGCGGGCAAGTCGCTCACGCTGCAGGCCATCGCGGGCCTGCTGCATCCCTCCGCGGGCCATGTGCGGCTCGACGGCCGCACGCTCTACGACGCGACGCGGCGCATCGACGTGCCGGCGCCCGAGCGGCGCATCGGCTACCTGTTCCAGAACTACGCGCTGTTCCCGCACCTGACGGTGCGCGAGAACGTGTCGTTCGGCCTCACGTCCTGGCACCGCCGGCGGCTGCCGCCGAAGGAGGCGGAGACGGTGCAGGCCCTGCTCGAAGGCTTCGGCCTCGCCGCGCTGGCCGACAGCCGGCCGCAGAAGCTTTCCGGCGGCCAGCAGCAGCGCGTGGCACTGGCGCGCGCGCTGGCCTGCCAGCCGCAGGTGCTGCTGCTCGACGAACCTTTCGCCGCCCTCAACCCCATGCTGCGCGCCGAGCTGCGCAACGAGCTCGCGCAGGTGCGCCGGCAGTGGGGCATTCCGGTGCTGATGATCACGCACGACATCGAGGACGTGCTGGCCCTGGCCGACGTGGCCTTCGTCTACAAGGACGGCCAGGTGGTGCGCGAGATCGACCTGCACACGGCCGAGAGCCGCGACGTCGCGCTGCGCGAAGTGGCCGGCGTGCCGGCCGTCGCGGAGACGCCGCTGCGCAGCAAGCTGCGCGGCCTCCTGACGCAGGACACGCGAGGAACCTGAGGCCGCTTCATTTCCTTTTTGAATCGCCGCATGTTCCGATTCAATTTGACGCTTTTCAGGCCCGCGGCGAACACTCGCTGCCATGAGCAGTGAGCAGAAGATCGAGTTTTACAAGGGCCCCGCGGGCGGCTGGGGCGCCCTGCGCAGCGTGACGAACGCGCTCTTGCGCCAGGACATTCCCCTCAAGGGCGCGAAGACGCTGCTCTCCGCCAACCAGCCCGATGGTTTCGACTGCCCCGGCTGCGCCTGGCCCGACCGCAACCACGCCTCGACTTTCGAGTTCTGTGAGAACGGCGTCAAGGCCGTGGCCGCCGAAGCCACCGCGCGCCGCGCCGGCCCCGAGCTGTTCGCGAAGCACACCGTGGCCCAGCTGGCCGAGCAAAGCGATTTCTGGCTCGAAGACCAGGGCCGGCTCACGCACCCCATGGCCTACGACGCGGCCAGCGACAAGTACGTGCCGGTCTCGTGGGACGACGCCTTCGCGCTCGTCGCGCGCCACCTGAATGCGCTGCCCGACCCGGACCAGGCCATCTTCTACACCTCGGGCCGCGCGAGCAACGAAGCCGCCTTCCTGTACCAGTTGTTCGTGCGCGAGTACGGCACCAACAATTTTCCCGACTGCTCGAACATGTGCCACGAGCCCAGCGGCAGCGGCATGCGCCCGCAGATCGGCGTGGGCAAGGGCACGGTCACGCTCGAAGACTTCGAGAAGGCCGACGCCATCTTCATCTTCGGCCAGAACCCCGGCACCAACCATCCGCGCATGCTCGGCGAGCTGCGCGCGGCCTCGAAGCGCGGCGCGCGCATCGTGAGCTTCAACCCGCTGCGCGAGCGCGGGCTGGAGCGCTTTGCCGATCCGCAGGACAAGCTCGAGATGGCGACCATGGGCTCCACGCCCATCAGCACGCACTACTTTCAGCTGCGCGTGGGTGGCGACTTCGCGGCCGTCAAGGGAATGATGAAGCACGTCATCGAGCGCGAAGATGCGGCCGCCGCGCGCGGCGAGGCCTCGGTGCTCGACCATGCCTTCATCGCCACGCACACCACCGGCTTCGAGACGCTGGCCGACGACCTGCGCGCCGAATCGTGGGACGTGCTGGTGCAGGAGTCGGGCCTGTCGGAAGAACAGCTCCGTGCCGCCGCCGAGGTGTACCTGGGCGCCAAGAGGGTCATCGCCTGCTGGGGCATGGGCATCACGCAGCACCAGCATTCGGTCGCGACCATCCAGATGATCCTCAACTGGCTCATGTTGTGCGGCCACATGGGCCGTGAAGGCGCGGGCGCCTGCCCGGTGCGCGGCCACAGCAACGTGCAGGGCGACCGCACCATGGGCATCTGGGAAAAGCCGCCGGTGGCGCTGCTCGACCGGCTGCAGCAGGTGTTCGGCTTCGAGCCGCCGCGCCAGAACGGCGTCGACACGGTCGAGGCGATTCAACTGATGCTCGACGGCAAGGGCAAGGTCTTCTTCGCGCTCGGCGGCAACTTCGCGGCCGCCACGCCCGACACCTACCAGACCTGGAAGGGCCTGCGGCAGTGCGACCTCACGGTGCACGTGACCACCAAGCTCAACCGCAGCCACATCGTGCACGGGCGCGAGGCGCTGATCCTGCCGTGCCTGGGCCGCACCGAGATCGACATGCAGGCCAACGGCCCGCAGGGCGTGACGGTGGAAGACTCGATGAGCATGGTCCACATCTCGATGGGCATCAACCCGCCTGCATCGGAGCTGCTGCTGTCGGAGCCGGCCATCGTGGCGCGGCTCGCGGCCGCCACCATCGGCGCGCGCAGCCGCACGCCCTGGCTCTGGCTCGTCGAAGACTACGCGCGCATCCGCGACAAGATCGAAGCGGTGTTCGACGACTTCAAGGATTTCAACACCCGCGTCGCCAAGCCCGGCGGCTTTCGCCTGCGCAACACCGCGAGCGAGCGCGTCTGGGCCACCGCATCGAAGAAGGCCGTGTTCTTCACGCATGCCGTGCCGCGCGACACGCCCTCGCACCGGGCCCGCGCAAGTATCCGCGACACGCTGGTCTTCACGCTCTTCACCACGCGTTCGCACGACCAGTACAACACCACCATCTACGGCATGGACGACCGCTACCGCGGCGTGTTCGGCCAGCGCCGCGTGGTCTTCATCAACGCCGAGGACATCCGCGCGCTGGGCATGAAGGACGGCGACTGGGTCGATCTGCAGACCGTTTGGAACGACGGCCAGGAACGCCGCGCCGATCGCTTCAAGCTCGTGGCCTACGACATTCCGCGCGGCAACATCGCGGCCTACTACCCCGAGACCAATCCGCTGGTGCCGCTGTCGTCGGTGGCCGAGAACGCTGGCACGCCGACTTCGAAATCCATTCCCGTGGTGCTGGTGCCGCACGAGCTGCCGATCCAGAAGCTGGCGGAGGACGAGGCGGACGGGATGGTGGCGACAGCATGAGCGCGTTGCTCGAAGACAGCCTCTCGGTCGCGATCCTGCGCATGCTCGCGCAGGAGCCGGCGGACAGCGGCGTCTCGCTGCCGCGCCTTGGCAAGCGGCTGGGGCAGGGCGCGAGCGTGCTGATGCGCCGGCTCACGCTGATGGGCGATGCGGCCATCGGCGGTGTGCGAGGCCCCGGCTGGGTGCGCGTGGTGCAGCATGACGACCGCTGGGTCGCGCACCTGCAGGCGCCCGGGCGCGCGCAGGTTCAAACACTGCCGCCTGCTGACGAAATCCCTGGCTGAGCGGACAATGGCCCGGCCAAGCGGAGCCAGCCACCATGCCCCTGCCAGACCTCGCCGAATCCGAAACCCTGCCGCCCCTCTCGCAGCACGCCGTGCGCGTGTTCGGCGAACGCGGCGTTGCACCCGAGGGCGCCGTGCGCGACGACACGCTGGCGGCCGAGGTGCCGGTGGCGCTGGTCTTCAACGGCGTCTCGCACGCGGTGATGATGGCCACGCCGCTCGACCTCGAAGATTTCGCGCTCGGCTTTGCGCTCAGCGAAGGCATCCTCGACAGCGCCGCCGACTGCCGCGGCATCGAGGTGCAGGCGATCGATGCGGTCTCGGCCGGACTGCCCGAGGGCATGCCAGGCATCGAGGTGCGGCTCGATATCTCCACCCGCAGCTTCGAGCGCCTCAAGGGCCGCCGCCGCAGCCTCGCAGGCCGCACGGGATGCGGCGTGTGCGGCGTCGAAAGTTTTGCCGGGCTTGACATCACGCCGCAACCGGTGCCGCCGCGCGACTGGATCGAACGCATCGACCTCGAGACCGTGCTGCGCGCCTTTGCCGCACTGCCTGCGCGACAGGTCCTGAATTCCGAAGCCGGCGCGATCCACGCCGCGGGCTGGGCCACGGTGGAGGGCGAACTCACCGACGTGATGGAAGACGTGGGCCGCCACAACGCGCTCGACAAGCTGCTGGGAAGACTGGCGCGGGCGAGCCGCCTCGAAGAGCCGGGCTTCGTGCTGATGTCCAGCCGTGGCAGCCATGAGCTGGTGCGCAAGTGCGGACGCCTCGGCATCGCGGCGATGGCCACCATCTCGGCGCCCACCGCCATGGGCGTGCGCATGGCCGAACTGAGTGGCCTGCGCTTCTGGGGGCTGTGCCGCGCGCCGCGCGGCGTGCTCTACGCCAGCGGCCGGCCCGGCCGCTGAGGCGCTGTCACACCACGGCGCCGAACAGCGCGCCGATGCCGGCGGTGACCCCCATCGCCAGCGCGCCCCAGAAGGTCACGCGCCATGTCGCCATCGGCACGGGCGCACCGCCGGCGCGGGCGGAAATGGCGCCGAGCAGCGCCAGGAAAGCCAGGGACGCACCACCCACCACGTAGCCCAGGCTGGGGCCCGGAACGAGGGCTGCGATCGCAAGCGGCAATCCGGCGCCGACCGAGAAGCTGGCCGCCGAAGCCATGGCCGCTTGCACGGGCCTGGCGCTGGCAGCATCGGACAACCCGAGCTCGTCCCGCGCGTGCGTGCCGAGCGCGTCGTGCGCCATCAACTGCGCGGCGACCTGCCGGGCCAGGTCGGGCGCCACGCCGCGCGATACATAGATGCCCGCGAGTTCGTTCAGCTCGCTGGCGGGTTGCTCCTGGAGTTCGCGGCGCTCGCGGGCGAGGTCGGCGTTTTCCGTGTCGGCTTGCGAGTGCACCGACACGTACTCGCCCGCGGCCATGGACATGGCACCGGCCACCAGCCCCGCGATGCCGCTCACGAGCACGGCGCTGTGGTTCGAACCGGCGGCTGCGACGCCGAGCACCAGGCTGGCGGTGGAGACGATGCCGTCGTTGGCGCCCAGCACGGCGGCGCGCAGCCAGCCGATGCGTTCGGCGCGATGCCGCTCGCGGTGAGCCCGCACCCATGTCACCGAGGGCTCCCCGCCTGGTGATGGCCGGCGCCGGGCCCGATGCGCCGCAGGGTGTTGTCCTTGACGACATAGTGATGAAACAGCCCCGCGGCCGCGTGCAGCCCGATCAGGAAATAGCCGACCGTGGCCAGTGCCTCGTGGATGTCCTCGAGCTGGTGAGCCAGGCCCGTGTCCGGCGCAATCAGCGACGGCAACGCCAGGCCGAAGAGGCCGATGGGCTTGTCGTCCGCGCTCAGCGCCAGCCAGCCCAGCACCGGCATGGCGATCATGAAGATGTACAGCGCCACGCTCATGAACCGCGCCAACCCGGCCTGCCAGCGCGGCATCGGCGGGTCGATGAGCGGCGCGGCGCCCGCCGTCCAGCGCGCCGCGAGCCTCACGGTCACCAGCGCCAGCACGCACAGGCCCAGTGAGAAGTGCAGCGACTTCAGGCCGGCGCGCAGCGCGCTGCCGCGTGGCGCCAGGCCACGCAGTTCCATGCTGGCGTAGACGGCGACCAGCAGGATCAGCATCAGCCAGTGCAGCGCGACGAGCACGGTGCTGTAGCGCTGCGGGGTGTTTTTCCAGTTCATGTGTTTTTCCTCGTAGCGTGCGAGCCGCCTTGGCGCCAGTGTCGATGGCGCCACGGCATGCCCCTTTGATCAGGAGCAAGAAAACCTGCCACGCGCTCGCACCTTGTCAGTGGGCGCCGCCCAGCTTCAGCACCGCGTCGGCCACCGCCTCGATGCCCTGATCGCTCAGGTCGGTCGCCGCCACGCTGCGGCGGCGTTCCCAGGCCTGGAAGTGGCGCTCCTGCGACTTCTCGTAATGCGGGTCGTAGTGCAGCGCCATCAGCTCGGCGAACAGCTTCGGCAGGTTGGCCTCGTGCGCCCATTGCTGCCAGCGCGCCACCGTTTCCTTGCCCTGCATTTCCTTCAGCACGCCGAGCTTGTCGGCCAGCGCGTCGCGGTCGTCGCCCAGGTAGGCGTAGTCGCGCAGCAGGTAGGCCAGCCGCGCTTCGGGCGTTGCCGCCACCTCGATGCAGGGCGCGGCGCGCATGCGCGCCACCAGCGACAGGGGCAGTGAGAGCCGGCCGATGCGGATGCTCTCGCCTTCGACATACAGCGGGCGCTTCAGGTCAATGGTTTCGAGCACCGTCGCGATGCGCGTCTCGAAATGCTTTTGCGAAGGCTGCGGCACGCCCGGCAGCGAACCCAGCAGCGAGCCCTTGTGGCTCGCGAAGTCTTCCAGGTCGAGCGTCTGCTCGCCGCGCTCGGCCAGCGCGTGCAGCACGCGCGTCTTGGCGCTGCCCGTGGCGCCGCAGATCACGCGCAGGTCGAGCTGCGGGGTCAGCGAATCGATCTGTGAGATCACGTGCCGGCGAAAACTCTTGTAGCCGCCGGCGAGTTGCTGCGCGTCCCAGCCCACGAGCCGCAGCCACGTGACCATCGAGCCGCTGCGCATGCCGCCGCGCCAGCAATAGACCAGCGGCTTCCACTTCTCGGGCCGGTCGGCCAGCGTGTCGCGCAGGTGCTTCGCGATGTTGGCCGCGACCATCGCGCCGCCCACGCGGCGGGCCTCGAAGGCGCCGGTCTGCACGTAGATGGTGCCGACGATGCGGCGCTCCTCGTCGTCGAGTACCGGGCAGTTGATGGCGCCGGGAATATGGTCGAGCGCGAACTCGGCCGGCGAGCGGGCGTCGATGATCGTGTCGAAGGCGTGGCGGTCGCCGACCCGCACGGGCTGGCGATGACTCATGGCAGGAACCTCATGCCCCCATTGTCGGCGCTCCCGGGCCGAGGCCTTCAGGCGTAAGCGGGGCCCAAGCCGCGACGGAGGCGAGCGCTCGCAAAGTCCACCAGCGTCACCAGCACGAACATCGCGATCAGCACCGTCATCGCCTGCTGCTGCTGGAAGATCGACAGGTGGAAGTACAGCAACTGGCCCAGCCCGCCGCCGCCCACGAAGCCCAGCACCGCGGCCATGCGGATGTTCATCTCCCACCGGTAGAGCGTGTAGGCCACCCATTGCGGCAGCACGATCGGCAGGCTGGCGTAGCTGAAGGCCGTCACGGGGCCGGCGCCTGCCAGCGTCAGCGCGTGTTCGGGTTCGCGCGGCGCGTTCTCCAGGCTCTCGGCGAACAGCCGGCCCAGCACGCCGGTGGTGTGCAGCGAGAGCGCCAGCGCGCCCGCGAAGGGGCCGATGCCGGCCGCCAGAACCATCAGCGCGGCCCAGACCAGTTCGGGCACGCTGCGCAGGAAATTGAGGACGAAGCGCGCGACATGGCGCGGCAGCCAGCCGGCGCGGCCCGAGGCAGGCAGCGCGAGCACGGCGCCCGCCCCGGCGGCCAGCACGGTTCCGAGCGCCGACACCGCCAGCGTCTGCAATGCGCCGCTGCCCACCTTGGCCAGGAAATCCGGCGACAGGTCGGGCGGGAAGAACTCGGCGATGAACTTGCCCATCAGCTTCAGCGACTCCGCCGACCCCAGCGCGCGGTAGTCGATGCCGAGGTAGACGAAGCTCGCGATCACCGCTGCCGCGATCAGCAGCACGGTTGCCCAGCAGCGCAGGCAGGGACGATGGCGCGGCGGGACGTTCATGCGAGCAGCCTCCGCAATGCGGTGCTCAACAGGTCGGCCAGCAGCACCAGCGCAAGGAACACCAGCAGGATGCTGCTGGCCTCGCCGCCGTTGAGCATCTTCATCGACTGGTCCATGAGTTGGCCCAGACCGCCCGCACCGACGAAGCCCATCACCACCGAGGCGCGCACCGCGCATTCCCAGCGGTATACGGTGTACGAGGCCAGCTCCTGCGCCGTATGGGGCAAGAGGCCATAGCACAGCGCCGCGAGCCGGCCGCTGCCGCTCTCGAGCAGCGCGCGCGCCGGGCGCGTGTCGGTCGATTCGAGAATCTCCGCGTAGACCTTGCCCAGCATGCCGCCGTAGGTGATGGCCAGCGCCAGCACGCCGGCGGCCGGGCCGAGGCCGAGCGCACGCACGAAGAGCAGCGCCCACACGATTTCCGGGATGGCGCGCAACACCATCAGCAGCCAGCGCGCCGCCTGCCGCACCATCGCGGCCTGCACACGGCCGGGTCCCGGGCCGATGCGCGAGATGGAGAGGGCGCGCGTCGTCACGAAGGCCAGCGGCGCGCCGATCAGCAGCGCGAGCGCGGTGCCGGCCGTGGCCATGGCCAGCGTCTCGAGCGTGGCCTTGGCGAGCATGGCGAGAAAGGCAGGCGAGCCTTCGGGCGGAAAGAAGCCCGCGAGAAAGCCGCCGATGACGGCCAGGTTGCCGCTGCCGAACAGCGCCCAGGGCTTGAACTCGGACAGCGCCAGCATCGGCCACGCGACGACGAGCGCGGTGAGCCAGCCGGCCAGCCGGCGTGCCGCATGCGGGTCGCGTTGGATGGCGGCAGCGTTCAAGGGCAGTCCGGCCGGTGGAAGGCCGCTTCCAGCGAGGCGCTCGAGGGCGGCGGCCTCTGGGTCGCCACGCCGCCTTCGCTGGCATAGAGGGTGTCGAGCATCGCGGGCGTGACCTCTGCGGTGGGCAGGTCGAACATCAGCTGTCCGCTGCGCATGCCGACGATGCGCGGGAACCAGCGCAGCGCCAGATCGACCGCATGCAGCGACGCCACCAGCGTGGCGCCCGTCGATTCGCTCTGTGCGACGAGCTGGCCGACCGCCGCGTCGGCCATCGTCGGATCGAGTGCGGACACCGGCTCGTCGGCCAGCAGCAGGGCCGGGCGCTGGTAGAGCGCCCGCGCGATGCCCACGCGCTGCAGCTGGCCGCCCGAGAGGCGGTCGCAGCGGTCGAACAGGCGGTCTTCCAGCGCAAGGCGCGACAAGACCTCGTGCGCGCCGGCAATGTCGGACGGATAGAAAAGCGACCCCAGCGCGCGCACCGCCGACCACTCGCCCAGGCGGCCCGAAAGCACCGCAGTGACCACGCGCAGGCGCGGCGCGATCGGCGGCGCCTGGTGCACGGTGCCGATGCGCGCACGCAGCTTCTTCAGCGCGCCGGCCGGCAGTTGCCAGGGCCTTGCACCCAGCGCCTGCACATCGCCTTCACCCGGCCGCAGCGCAGCCCCGAGCACGCGCAGCAGCGTGGTCTTGCCGGCGCCCGAGGGGCCGATGACGGCGATCCGTTCGCCTTCGCGCGCGGACAGCGTCACCCCGGCCAGCGCGCGCTGGCCGTTGGGGTGCACCACGCCCGCGCTTTCCAGCGAAAAACTCATCGGCGCAGCCTTACTTGATCAGACCGGCCGACTTGCCCGCCGTCTCGATGCCGTCGTAGTTCGACGACTTGGTCGGAATGAACTTGCTCGCACGCTGCAGCGCCATGATTTCCTTGTGCGCCGGGTTCGCCGGGTCGAGCTTCAGGAACGCATCCGTCAGCTTCTTCTGCAGCGCCGCATCCATGCCCGGACGCACCGTCCAGTTGTAGTCGTAGTAGGTTGGCGTGGTTGCGAGCACGCGCACCTTGGCGGCGTTGGGGTTCTTCGATTCGACCAGCTTCTCCCACACCGAGGCGTTGAGCACGCCGGCCTCGGCGCGCGAGGCCGCCACGAAGGCCACCGTGGCGTCGTGCGCGCCCGAGAACGCGACCGTCTTGAAATCCTTCTCGGGGTCGATGCCCGCCTGCAGCAGGAAGTAGCGCGGCATCAGGCTGCCCGAGGTGGACGAGGGCGCGCCGAAGGCGAAGGTCTTGCCCTTCAGGTCGGCCAGCGTCTTCGCGGTGCTGTCGACCGGCACGATGAACTTGCTGGTGAACACTTCGTCTTCCGCGCGCTGCACGATCGGCACCGCGCCGCCGTTGGTGCGGATGCGCGCCTGCACGAAGGTGAAGCCGCCCAGCCAGGCCATGTCGATCTTGTTGGTGGCCAGGCCTTCGACCACGGCGGCGTAGTCGGTCACGGGCGTGAACTGCACTTCCATGCCGGTTTCCTTCTTGAGGTAGTCGCCCAGCGGGGTGAACTTGCGCTGCAGCTCGGTGGGGGCCTCGTCCGGAATGGCCGACACGCGCAGCACGCCCTGGGCGAGCGCGCCGAAGCTGGCGAAGGAGAAGGTCAGCGCAAGCGCCAGTCGGGAGAGCATGTTCATGGAATGCCTGTGGTGGTGATGAAAAAAGGGGTGTATCGGCGGTGGCGGGCGCAACGCGGGCGGGGCTTCGATAATTGCGGCTTGTCTCATTCGACCGAATCGCTGCCATGACCGATGCCGCACCCTCCAAGCTCCTGAATCCGCTGGCGCCGCTGCGGCTCACCAGCTTCTCGCACGGGGGCGGCTGCGGCTGCAAGATCGCACCCGGCGTGCTGTCGCAGATCCTGAAGAACCACGCGGGGGGAATGATCCCGCCCGAGCTCATGGTGGGCATCGAGACCGCCGACGACGCGGCAGTCTACAGGCTCAACGACCAGCAGGCGCTGATCGCGACCACCGACTTCTTCATGCCCATCGTGGACGACCCCTACGAGTTCGGGCGCATCGCGGCCACCAACGCCATCAGCGACGTGTATGCGATGGGCGGCCGGCCGATCATGGCGCTGGCGCTGGTGGCGATGCCGATCAACCAGCTGCCGGTGGAGGTGATCGCCGAGATCGTGCGCGGCGGGCAGGACGTGTGCCGCGCGGCCGGCATCCCGATTGCGGGCGGCCACACCATCGATTCGGTCGAGCCCATCTATGGCCTCGTCGTGATGGGGCTGGTGCATCCGGACCGCGTGCGGCGCAATGCCGATGCGAAGGCCGGCGACGTGCTGGTGCTGGGCAAGCCGCTGGGCGTCGGCGTGCTGTCGGCCGCGCTCAAGAAGGAGCAGCTGTCCGAGGCCGGCTACCGCCAGCTGATCGACAACGCGACCCGGCTCAACACGCCGGGCATCGCGCTCGCGGCGCTCGACGGCGTGCATGCGCTGACCGACGTCACCGGCTTCGGCCTGGCCGGCCACACGCTCGAACTGGCGCGGGGCGCAAAGCTCGCGGCGGTGGTCGAGTGGTCGAAGGTGCCGCTGCTCGACAACGTGGCGGCGATGGCTGCCGAGGGCTTCGTCACCGGCGCGTCCGGCCGCAACTGGGCGGGCTATGGCGCCGATGTGGCGCTGGCCGCTGGCCTGCCGGCCACGGCGCAGGACCTGTTGAGCGACCCGCAGACATCCGGCGGCCTGCTCGTGAGCTGTGCGCCCGAGGCCGTCGATGCCGTGCTGGAGATCTTCCGCAGGGAAGGCTTTGCGCAAGCGGCGGTGATCGGGCGCGTCGAGGCCGGAAAGCCTTTGCTGTGCGTGGTGCCGTAGTTCCCCGCATTCCTCCCTCCCCTCCCGGGGGAGGGTTGGGGTGGGGGCACGCGGCCGCCGATCAAGCGCCGTCGCATTGCAGGCGCCGTCAGCCCCCATCCCAGCCTTCCCCCAGAGGGGGAAGGAGCAAGACGGCGGAAGGGGGAAGGAGTCGAACCTTCCCGGCGACGCGTGGCGCCACCCACTGGGTTTGAAGCCCAGCCGCCCCACCAGGGACGATCCCCTCCCATGCAGCCCTGTCATGGGCCTGCTCCAAACAGTGACGTATCGGGCCGCAGCAGGTGCGTGTCTTTCACGCGCCGCGTATAGCCCACACGGTCGAAGAATTCGAGCAACTGGATCGCGCGCTTGCGCCCCAGGCCGGTCGCGTCGCGAAAGCTCGCCGCCTGCAGGCCTTCGGGCTGCGCGAGGCAATCGCGCGCCAGTTCGGCCAGCCGTTCGATGGTCGCCAGCGGATAGTACAAGTCCTTCACCACCTGGAAAGTCTCGCCGCGCCGCGCGAGGCTTGCGAGGGTCTGCCGCACCATCGGTTCGCTCGCGCCGCAGTCCTTGGCGAGGTCGCGCACCCAGGGCGGATCAAAGCCGCCGTCGGCCAGCCTGGGCAGCAGCTTTTGCGCGAGCTTCTGCTCGGCTTCGCCGAGGCGCGCCGCATGGTCGGGCAGGTGGAGCCATGTGCCGCTGCGCACCAATGCACCGCGTGCGACCAGTGCATCGAGCGCATGGCGCCACAGCGCATCGTCGGTGCGGGGGGCGGCGAGCCGCTTGAGGCGGCGCGCATCGGGGCCGACCTCGTCGGGCGCGGTGCGGTGGAAGTCGGCCAGCCGCTCGGCGATCTGCTCTTCGAGCGCGTCGAGGTGTGTCTGCGCAACGGCCGTGTGCGCGATGCGCCGCGCATCGTCGGGCAGCGACAGCGATGCCTCGTCCGCCAGCGAGAGCGCACGCGCGAGCCGTGCGGTGTCGATGCCCAGCGGTGCGTTGTGCAGCAGCGCCGCAACGCGTGGCGCCCGGTCGTCGATGGCCCAGGCCGCGAGCGTGCGCAGCCTTTCGGGTGTGCGCCGGTAGCGCACCGGCGCAAAGGGGTCGAGCACATGCACGCCGGCCACGGTGCGGGTGGCCGAGGCATCGCGCAGCACGCCGCGGTCGCCGTGCCATGCGCCGACCTTCTCGCGCAGCACCAGCTGGGCCAGCGCCGTTTCGCCGGGCGCCAGTGCATCGCGGTCGAGCAGCGCCACCGAGGCCATCACATCGCTGGTGCCCAGGTGCGCATGCACCGTGGCGCCCGAGCGCAGCGGCTTGGCTTCGTCCGGCCACAGCGCGAGCAGCACGTCGATGCGGTCGGTCGCCAGCGCGATGTCCGGCGCGCAGACCCAGTCGCCCCGATGCACTTCATCCTTCGTTACGCCGGCCAGCGCCAGCGCGCAGCGCTGCCCCGCGTGCGCCGTCTCGGCCTGCTTGTTCTGGGCATGGATGCCGCGCACCCGCACCGTGCGCTCGCGAGGCGCGATCCGAAGTTCGTCGCCGATGCGCACCGTGCCGCTGAAGACGGTGCCGGTGACGACGGTGCCGACGCCGGAGAGCGTGAAGGCGCGGTCGACCGCAAGGCGGAAGGCCAGGTCGTCTTCGCGTGTGCGTGCCTCGCGTGCGACGTCGACCAGCCGTGCGCGCAGTGCATCGATGCCTTCGCCGGTGGTCGCCGACACCGCGAGCACCGGCGCGCCCGCCAGCGGCGTCAATGCGAGCAATGCGTGGACCTCGGCCTGCACTTCGGCAAGCCGCGCCGCGCGCGTGGCAGCGTCGATGCGGTCGATCTTCGTGATGGCCACGGTGGCCGAGCGCACGTCCAGCAGCGCGACCACGGCGAGATGCTCGCGCGTCTGCGGCATCACGCCGTCGTCGGCGGCCACCACCAGCAGGGCATGGTCGATGCCGGTCGCGCCGGCCAGCATGGTGTGCAGCAGGCGTTCGTGGCCCGGCACGTCGACAAAACCGAGCGACACGCCGTCGGGCGTGTGCAGGTACGCATAGCCGAGCTCGATGGAAATGCCGCGCCGCTTTTCTTCGGGCAGGCGGTCTGTATCCACACCGGTGAGCGCGCGCACCAGCGTGGTCTTGCCGTGGTCGATGTGGCCTGCGGTGCCGATGATCATCGCCGGCTGCCGTGCTATGCCAGTCGTTCGCGCAGAAGGGGCAGCTGCGCGACGAATGCGGTGCTGTCTTCAAGGCAGCGCAGGTCGAGCAGCAGGCGGTCTTCCGCGATGCGGCCGATCACCGGCAGCGGCAGGCCGCGCAATGCGGTGGCGAGCTTGTCGAGCGCCGTGCCCAGGCCCTTCTTCGAGGTGCCGGCCGGTGCGAGCGCAAGGCCGGCCGAAGGCAGTCGTTCCACCGGCAGCGAGCCCGAGCCGATCTGGCCCAGCAGCGAAATCACTTCGACGGTGAAGCGGGGCGACACGGCGGCCTGCACGGGGCCTTGCAGCGCCTCGGCCATCTCGCGGATCGCATCGGTGGGCCGGGTCAGCAGGCGCAGCGTGGGCAGGTCCTTGGCGAGGCGCTCGGGCCGCAGGTACAGCGACAGCGTCGCTTCGAGCGCGGCCAGCGGCAGCTTGCTCATGCGCAGCGCGCGCTTCATCGGGAACTTGCGGATGCGGCCCACGGCCTCCTTGCTGCCGACGATCAGCCCGGCCTGCGGGCCGCCCAGCAGCTTGTCGCCCGAGAAGGTGACCACGTCGCAGCCGGCCGCGAGCATCTCCTGCGGCAGCGGTTCGCGCGGCAGGCCGTAGTGGGCCAGGTCGACCAGCGAGCCGCTGCCCAGGTCGGTGGCCAGCGGCACGCCGCGCGCATGCGCGATGCCGGCGAGCGTGGCTTCGTCGACGGCGGCGGTGAAACCCTGCACGGCGTAGTTGCTGGTGTGCACCTTCATCACCAGCGCGGTGTGTTGGTTGATGGCGCGCTCGTAGTCCTGCGGGTGCGTGCGGTTGGTGGTGCCCACCTCGACCATGCGCGCGCCGGCGCTGGCCATCACGTCGGGCATGCGGAAGGCGCCGCCGATCTCGACCAGCTCGCCGCGCGAGACGATGACCTCGCGGTCGCGCGCAAGGGCCGCGATGGTGAGCAGCACGGCCGCCGCATTGTTGTTGACCACCGTGGCCGCCTCGGCGCCGGTGATGGTGCACAGCAGCTCCTCCACCAGCGAATCGCGGTCGCCGCGGCTGCCGGTGGCGAGGTCGTACTCGAGGTTGTTGGGCGAGGTCATCACCGCGAGCAGCCGCTGCAAGGCCGCATCGGCCAGCAGCGCACGCCCGAGGTTGGTGTGGATGACGGTGCCGGTGAGGTTCAGCACGGCGCGCATGCGCGGTGCGAGGCGGCCTTGCACGCGGGCGGCGAGTGCATTGCCAAGGGCCTCTTGTTGCACTTCCGCAATGGAAAGCTTGCCGGCCACGGCGCGCGCCCGAAGCCCTTCAAGCAGGCTGCGCGCTTCGCTGACAACGAGCGTATGGCCATGCTCGGCCAGCAGGGCGCGCGGTGCGTCGGCGCGCAGCAGTTGATCGACAGAAGGCAGATCCTGGGGCCTTGCCGTCGAGCCGTGGACCACGGACTCTTCGGGCGCCGCCATCAGCCGCCTCCGCCGTCGTCGAGGATTTCTTCAGGGTCGCCGAACAGCAGCATCAGGTTGTGGCCACTGCGCTGGTGGCCCGCTTCAGAGACCAGCAGGTCGAGCGTGACGCTGGCGAGGTCGTCGGCGACGGGTTCGACCTCGGGGTCCTTCTCCATCGCGATCTGCTTGAGGTAGTGGCCGCAGCTGTCGCAGCACTCGGCCTTGACGGCACCTTCGCGCGCGCCGGTGGCCGGCAGTTCGACGCCGGGTTGCGGCGCGAGCGATTCGAAGTGGATGCCCTTGGTGCTCTCGCAGTGCGTGCACTTGATGCGCACGTAGTGCCACTCGGTGCTGCACAGCGAGCAGTGCAGGTAGCGGAAGCCCGCCTCGTCGGCACCGATGCGCGTGATGCTCGCGGTGGGCGCGCTGCCGCAGCAGGGGCACTCGTTGCCGGGGTCGGTGCGGCCGTAGATGTTCTCGCCGTCGCGCTCGGCGACTTGCAGCACCAGCTGCGTCCAGTAGGCCTGCAGGCCCGCTGCGATCAATGGCGCAGCGGCCAGGTCGAGGCCGAACATGACGCGTTGCGAAAGGCGATCGGCCTGCTGGTCGATCCAGGCATCGTCCGCAGCCACCACGCGGTCGAGCGTGTCGCGCGCCGCGCCTTCGGGCAGGCGCACGCGAAAGAGACCGAGCAGGCGCCGAAGCTCCTGCCGCCACACCGCATCGCGCGGCCAGCCGAAGGCGGGCATCGGCGGCTTGAGCGCCTGCGCCGCGGCTTCGAGCGCGGCGGATTCGGGCAGCGCGACCGGCGGGTAGTCTTGCAGCACTTGGTGCTGCGCCTGCGCAAGATCGGCAATGAAGATCAGGTACTCGCGCATCGGATGCGAGGCCGCGAGCTGGCGCAGCCGCAACTGCCGGTCGGAGAACACGGCGGCGCGCACCGGCAGGCGCAGGAACGGCATCTGCCGCCCCGCCTGCATGGCGATCTGTTCGGGGTCGAGAACGCGTGTGGTCCGGATCGGCGGCGGATTGCCGGTGGGGCTCGTCATCCGGACAGTATTACTCACCGCGGGTCATTTTGCGATGCCACAACGGATGGTTGAGCTTGGCCCATCCCTCGGTGACCGTGCCGCGCGTCATGGCACGCAGCGTGCCCTTGACCCAGATCGCGGCGTAGATGTGCGTGATGACCGAGAGGATCAGCACCACGGCCGAGACCGAATGCACGACCACCGCGATGCGCCGCACCAGGATCGGGAAGAAGCCCACGAACCACGGGCTCCAGAACATGAAGCCGGTCACGAACAGAAGCAGCAGGCTGATGCCGAAGGCCCAGAACACCAGCTTCTGTCCCGCGTTGTACTTGCCCACGGGCGGCATGCCCGACTTGTCGCCCTTGAGCATCCTGGGCGCGTTCGAGATCCATTCGCGGTCGCTGCGGTCGAGGATGTTCTCGCGCCACATCGCGCCGAACAGGAACACGAAGCCCAGCACCATCAGCACGCCCATGAAGGGATGCAGGATGCGCGTCCACGGCCCGCCACCGAACAGCGTGCTCAGGAAGAACAGGCTGGGGTGGAAAAAGGCCAGGCCCGAGAGCGCGGCCGCGAAAAACATGATCGCCACGAACCAGTGGTTCATGCGCGTGGCGTCGCGGTAGCGGCGAAGGTAGTAGCGTGTGGTCATCGCATTCTCCTCAGGCACGGGGTGCTTCGCGCACCGCCGGATCGCCGGTGGCCGAGGCCGGTGCTTCCTCGATGACGACGACATCGTCGTCGCCACCATCGCGCGCATCCGCATCGTCCTTGGCCTCGACCGGCCCGACCTTCATGTAGTGGAAGAAGCTGCCGACCACCGCGCCGATCATCGCGACCATCGCGAGCGGCTTGGCCACGCCCTTCCACAGCGAGACCAGCGGGCTGATGTGCGGATCCTTCGGCAGGCCGGCGTAGAGGCCCGGCCGGTCGGCATGCTGCAGCACGTACATCACGTGCGTGCCGCCCACGCCGGCCGGGTCGTACACGCCGGCGTTCGAGAAGCCGCGCTCCTTGAGGTCGACGATGCGCTCCGAGGCGTACTCGTGCATGTCTTCCTTGGTGCCGAAATGCAGCGCACCCGTCGGGCAGGCCTTCACGCAGGCCGGCTCCAGGCCCACGCCCACGCGGTCGGAGCACAGCGAGCACTTGTAGGCCTTGTTGTCGGCCTTGCTGATGCGCGGCACGTCGAAGGGGCAGCCGGTGACGCAGTTGCCGCAGCCCACGCAATGCTCGCTGATGAAGTCGACGATGCCGTTGCTGTACTTGACGATCGCGCCCGGCGCCGGGCAGGCCTTGAGGCAGCCCGGGTCGTCGCAGTGCATGCAGCCGTCCTTGCGGATCAGCCATTCGAGCTTGCCCGCCTCGGGCTCCACCTCGGAGAAGCGCATCACCGTCCAGGAGGCCGGCGTCAGGTCGGTCGGGTTGTCGTAGGTGCCGTGCACCGTGCCGACGTCGTCGCGCAGGTCGTTCCACTGCATGCATGCGACCTGGCAGGCCTTGCAGCCGATGCAGGTCGAGACGTCGATCAGCTTGGCCACCTGCTGCACCTGCGGGCGGCTGCGGATGTCGGGCGACGGCGTGGTGGTGGCCGAGCGGGCGACGATGTCGAGGGTTTGGAGGGAGGACATCGCTTATGCCTTCTCGATATTCACGGTGAACGACTTGTACTCGGGCGTCTGCGTGTTCGCGTCGCCCACGAAGGGCGTCAGCGTGTTCACCAGGTACCCGGGCTTCGCGATGCCGACGAAGCCCCAGTGGTTCGGCAGGCCCACCGTGTGCACCGTGCGCCCGTCGACCTGCAGGCCGACGATGCGCTTGGTGACGAGCGCCACCGCCTTGATGAAGCCGCGCTTGCTCCAGACCTTCACCATGTCGCCGTTCGCGATGCCCTTTTCCTTGGCCAACTCTTCGCCGATTTCGACGAACTGCTGCGGCTGGAGGATGGCCGAGCTGCGCACGTTCTTGGTCCAGTAGTGGAAGTGCTCGGTGAGCCGGTAGCTGGTCGCCACGTACGGGAAATCCTTCGGCACGCCGAGCTTTTCGAGGTCGCCCTTGAAGATGCGCGCCGCGGGATTGGCGCGCGCCTTCTCGTTGTTCGGGTGCATCAGGTTGTTGACCAGCGGCGACTCGAAGGGCTCGTAGTGCTCGGGCAGCGGCCCTTCGGCCATGCCGGTGGGCGCGAAGAGCCGCGCCACACCCTCGGCCGTCATGATGAAGGGGCGCACGGCCTCCGCATCCATCGGGTTGGCATCGGGCCGGATGTCGGGCACGTCGGCGCCGGCCCACTTGGCGCCGTCCCACGCGACCAGCCGGCGTTTCGCGATCCACGGCTTGCCGGTGGTGGGGTCGGTCGAGGCGCCGTTGTAGAGGATGCGCCGGTTGGCCGGCCAGGCCCAGGCCCAGTTCTGCACCATGCCGATGCCGAACGGATCGGCGTTGTCGCGCCGCGCCATCTGGTTGCCCGCCTGCGTCCAGGCGCCGGCGTAGATCCAGCAGCCCGAAGCCGTCGAACCGTCGTCGCGCAACAGGCCGAAGCCCGGGAGCTGTTCGCCGGCCTTGGCCAGCGGCGGCTTGGCCGGGTCCTTCGGGTCGAGCAGGTCGGTGATCGCGCGGCCGTTGTATTCCATCGCGATCTCCTGCGGGGAGGGTGCGTGCGGAATCTTGTAGGGCCAGGTCAGCTTGACGATCGGGTCGGGGAAGGCGCCGCCGTCCTTCACGTAGGCTGCGCGCATGCGGTTGAAGATGCCGGCCACGATGTCGATGTCGGGCTTGGCTTCTCCCGGCGGCTCCGCGCCCTTCCAGTGCCACTGCAGCCAGCGGCTGGAGTTGGTGAGCGAACCGTCTTCCTCGGCAAAGCAGGTCGAGGGCAGGCGGAACACCGTGGTCTGGATGTCGGTGGACTTGACGTCGTTGAACTCGCCGAAGTTGCGCCAGAACTCGCTGGTCTCGGTGATCAGCGGGTCGATGGTGACGAGGAACTTGAGCTTGGAGAGCCCTTCGATGATCTTCTTCTTGTCAGGGAAGGAGCCCACCGGATTGAAGCCCTGGCAGATGTAGCCGTTGAGCTTGCCCTGGCTCATGAGCTCGAAGGCCTGCAGGATGTCGTAGAGCTTGTCGATCTTCGGCAGGTAGTGGAAGGCCCACTCGTTCTCCGCCGTGGCCGCATCGCCCCACCACGACTTCTGCATGCTGACGAAGAACTTGGGGTAGTTCTGCCAGTAGCTCATCTGGTTGGGACGCAGCGGCTTCAGTGCGCGGGTCTTGTAGTAGTCGGGCAGGTTCTGTTCGCTGTCCCGCGCGAGCGACATGTAGCCGGGCAGCGAGTTCGACAGCAGCCCCAGGTCCGTGAGGCCCTGGATATTGCTGTGGCCGCGCAGCGCGTTCATGCCGCCGCCGGGCACGCCGATGTTGCCGAGCAGCAGCTGCACGATGGCGCCGGTGCGGATCATCTGCGAGCCCTGGCTGTGCTGGGTCCAGCCGAGCGCGTACATGATGGTCATGGTGCGCGTCGAGGTGCTGGTGCTCGCGATGTACTCGCAGACCTTCAGGAACTTGTCCTGCGGGGTGCCCGTGATGCGGCTCACCAGCTCGGGCGTGTAGCGCGAATAGTGCCGCTTCATGACCTGCAGCACGCACTGCGGGTCCTGCATGGTCATGTCGACCTTGGCCATGCCGGCATCGTCGAGCGCGTAGCCCCACGACTTGGGGTCGTAGTTGCGCTTCTCGGCGTTGTAGCCGCTGAAGAGGCCGTCCTCGAACTTGTAGTCAGGCCCGACGATGAACGGCGCGTTGGTGTAGTTGCGCACGTACTCCGTCTGGATCTTGTCGTTGCTCAGGAGGAAGTTGACGACCCCCGCGAGGAACGCGATGTCCGAGCCCGCGCGCACCGGTGCGTAGTAGTCGGCCATGGCGGCCGAGCGCGTGAAGCGCGGGTCGACCACGACAAGGCGCGCCTTGTTCTGCTTCTTGGCTTCGATGACCCACTTGAAGCCGCACGGATGCGCCTCCGCGGCATTGCCGCCCATGATCAGCACGACATCCGCGTTCTGGATGTCCTGCCAGTGGTTGGTCATCGCACCGCGTCCGAACGTCGGGGCCAGACTGGCCACCGTAGGTCCGTGTCAAACGCGTGCCTGGTTGTCGAACACCAGCATTCCGGTCGAGCGGAATGCCTTGTGCGTGATGTATCCGGTTTCGTTGGACGAGGCCGAGGCGCAGAGCATGCCCGAGCTGGTCCAGCGGTTGACGGTCTTGCCGTCGGCGTTGGTGGTCTGGAAGTTGGCGTCGCGGTCGGCCTTGAGCAGCTTGGCGATGCGGTCGAGCGCCTCGTCCCAGCCGATGCGCTTCCACTCGGTGCCGCCGGCCTCGCGCACCTCGGGGTACTTGAGGCGGTTGGGGCTGTGCACGAAGTCGAGCAGGCCGGCGCCCTTGGGGCACAGGGTGCCGCGGTTCACCGGGTGGTCGGCGTCGCCCTCGATGTGGAGGATGTCGGACACCACGTTCTTCGCCTTGTCGCCCAGGCTGTACATGATGAGCCCGCAGCCCACCGAGCAGTACGGGCAGGTGTTGCGGGTCTCGGTGGTGCGCGCGAGCTTGAAGTTGCGGGCCTCGGCCAGCGCGGCGGTCGGGGAGAAGCCGAGCGCCACGATGCTGGAGCCGATCAGGCCCGCGCTGCTGACGCGGAAGAATTGCCGGCGGCTTATGTCCATGACGGAACCTCCTGCGCGGGTGAAGTGGGGTGTTTCATCGAGGTCTTCTTCTGTTTTGCGTGGGAAAGAGAACGAGGCCGGTGCCTCTATTTGGGTGCCGTGCCATCGCCACCGCTCGGCGCAGGCGTGCCGCCAGTCGAGGCGCCGCCCTGACCGCTCATGCCGCCCACGGCTGCGCCGCCTTCGGACGGGCCTTTGTGGGCGGAGGTGGAATCGACCTTGTCACCGGAGTCGGCGGGCTTGACGCCGCTGGGGCTGGCACCGGACGAAGAGGCTGCGCCCGCTGCCGACGTGGTCGGCTTGGGATCGCAGGCACTCAACAGCAAACCCAGGGCCAGGCAAAGGCCGACGGTTTGCAAGCGCTGACATCGTGACATCGACACTCCTTGTGGGGGAAGGACGGTCTGGCAACGGACTGTTTTTCTGGCGCCTGTCGCCGCTGGCCCGGGTCTCCCGAGGGGCGGTAACTGGATGCATTTTTCGCATCATGCGACAGCATGCCGCCGCGATCAAGGGCTCGAAGGGCGCAATAACCCTTGAATCAGCAATCGGCCTACAGGTCTCAGGCCTGGGCTTCCAGGTACAGCTGCGCCGCGAGCACATGCTTGCACGGCCCGCGCGATCCCGCGTACTTCGCCCAGAACTCGCAGGTGCAGCGCGGCGCACCGTTGGCAAAGCCGACCCGGTGGAAGTGGTCGCCGCTCGCCACCTTCAGATAGGCGCCCTCGGGCGTGACGGCACCTGTTTCGACCAATGCCCTGGCGGCTGCAAGCCGCGGGTAGTTCTTGTCCAGCCGCGATTCGACGAAAGGCAACTGACGATGGAAGTAGCTCTGCTCGTGCAGGTCGAAACCCACGTGCCCTGAAGTCGCCAGGTACTGGAGCGCCCGTTGCACCTGCTCGGCGGAAAAACCTGTCTCCCTCACCAGCGCCGCCTCGTCGATCGAGGCTTCCCAGGCCAGCAACGCGCTCACCGTGGCGGCGTCCTCGCCGCTCGCCTGTGTCAATGCGGGCAGCACGGAACCTTCGCCGGAAAAGCCGCGGTAGGGCTGGGGCGAGAGCATCAGAAGGAGTCGTGCACCTGGCAGAAAAAACTCCCAGGCGCTCACCGCAGCCCGGCTTTCGGCATCGAGGTCCGGGCCATAGACCTGCACGCTCTGCACGAGGTGCTGCATCCGCTTGATGGCCGACAGCCGCGCGGTGCCGGCCAGAGAGATGCCGCCGGCGGACGGCTTGCTGGTCTGACGCAGCCCCGTGAGGGAGGGCTGCAGCCACAGGGCCACGCCGGCCCCGCTACCGCCCGACATCGGCAACCCGTTGATGAAGCGCAGCCAGTTCATTGCGTCCAGGCTCGCGCGTGGGCGCAAGGTGGGAGCTATCGACTGGGTTTCTGCCAACGCTCTCACCCAGCGCTCCGGCAGATGGACCTTGCGTTCGACGAAGCTGCCTTGCGGCATCGTCAACTGGATCTGCGTCGGGCCGACGCTCAGGTGCAAAGGGTGTTTGGCGCGCACGCCGGCCAGCGCTCGCGCCAGCGGCGGGTTGATGTCGATGTTGGTGGTGCCGAAGCCCAGGCTCGCGCCGTCGAAGGTCTGGCCCAGCAGGTCGAGCCGTGCATAGACGCCGTTGCAGGCCGAGAAAGCTTCGCAGCGCAGTCGGTCGCCATTGGCCGTGACCACCGGATCGAGCGATGCGAAACCGCCGGGAATCGGATTGAAGTAGCGCGTGGACGCCACTTCGACCAAAGTCCGAAGACCGGCAGCGGCAACGTCGGGCCGGATGACTGTGCCGTTGAAGAACACCGGATGGCTGACCAGGCCCTGTGGTGTGAGTCCGGCCGCGGTCTGCAGCGTCATCAAGTCCCGCGTGGCGTCGGCCGTGTAGCTGGAGGCCTGCAAGTAGGTGTCGGTGACTTCGGTCATGGCCGTTTTCTCCTTACGTGCCGCGGAGCAATCGTTGAAGGCGACGCGCTTCCAGCAGCAGTTTCGTGTTTCCCTTTTTGACGGCCACGACGTCGAGCGGCTCGAGGGTTGCACGGGTCCCCAGGGCACCGGCCACGCGGCTTGCCAGTGCCAGCAATTCGTGGGTATTGGTTGGCGGCACATCCCGGGCGAGCGCTGCGCACACAGTGGCTCGGATCAGGGGCCACACCACAGCCTCCGTGCCAGCGGCGGCCACCTGGCCGAGAGACGCAGCCAATCGACCGGCCTTGACGGTACCGCAGTCGATGGCCGCGGCCGCCAGTTCACAGGCCAGCGCGCTGTCGTAGCGGCCCTGGTGGATCAGTTCGAGCAGGCCGTCGCTGCCGGCCAGGCGACCCTCGGTGTCATTGGCGGACATGCAGAACAGCACCGCCAGATGCAGCGCTGGCCCGGCCGGTCCGTGCGCCGCGAGAAAGAGCGGCAGCGAGCAGGCGAAGGCCTTGCCGCCGTCCGATTCGAAATCGGCGCCCGCCTTGCGGAAGCCCCAGAGGTGCATGGCGGCCATGACTTCGGGGTTGTTGGGCATGGCCTCCGCGATGTAGCGATCAAGAAGGTCCCAGTACCAAACGTCCTGCACGCGATCTGGAGTGAAGCCTTCACCCCAGAGTGTCGGTATGCCGTCGATGTTCGGTAAAAGCTGCATGCCCTGCAGCGCGACACAAACCTCGCGGCTGCCCGATTCCATCCAATGGCTGGGCCGCGAGTGCCGAGCGGTCGGCCTCCCGTCGACGATTTGCCACTGCGTCTGCAGTTGCGCCATGCCGCCGGCCTCGAAGAAGCGGGCGGCGGTCTGCGTCTGCGTGGTGCCGACCGCGCGCAAGGCTTCCAGTTGCGCGGCATTGGGCTGCTGCGTGCGCATCAAGGCGAGCAGCAGGTCCATGGGCTGAGCTTGCATGTCCTGCACCGCGAGGCGACGCAGGCGAGCGAGCAAATCATCGGCCGCAATGGCGCCATGGTCGTAGCTGGGCTGCGACACCAGCGCATACGGCACGCCGTGCTGCAGGGCTTCGACCACTTCGGAAGCTCTTAGGTTGATCACCACGGCCGCCACTGGCACGCGTTCGGCATTCCAGTAGTCATGGTCGAACCTCTCCGGCTTGGGCATCCGGTCGCGGCCATGGACAGCCAGGAGACGACGACGTATCGCTGGGTCCATTGGCTGGCCCAGCCGCGCACGCATGTGCTCCGACAAGGTGGTGATGCCTGCATTGGATGCACGGACCGCAAACTCGATGATGTGTTCGATCGACGCCAACCGCTCATCGCCCGGGATCAATGGCGAGCCATGTGCCATGTCCGGTACGCCGTCGGATGCATCGTTGATCGGAATGAAAGCGTGCAGGACCTGGGGCGTGATCGTCACGGCTTGCGCGACCGAGAAGACTTCGGGGGACTGAGCGGCCGCGTTCGACGATGCAGGCCGCAGTGCGGCGTAGACCGTCGGATCCATGGCCGTGCGCAGGGCGTCGATCTGCATGTCCAGCGCTTCCCGATCCGTAGGTGCGAGCTGACCTGCAAGCGACGAGATTCTTGCAGCCGCGTCTTTCTGGATCGCGAAGTCTTCCACCATCAATGCGTTCGTCAGGCCCGACAGCGAGGCAGCCAAAGAGGCGGGGTGTTCATGGCTGCGCTTCGTCGCCCAGGCGAGCTGGCTTCGCCGCAAGCCCTTTTCCTTGCGCGCGAACACGATCTGGCAGGCATTGACGAACAGATCCTCGTCCAGTGCCTCGGCTGCATCAAGCTGTTGCAGCAGCGTCTGGGCACACTCGGCCGCGCTGCCGTGTGCGCTGGCCATGATTCCGCAGAGAGTGTCTGCCAGCGGCGCCAGCAGCTCGGGGCCGGGTGCCGTGGCCAGGAGCAAACGCGCCAGCAGGCGTTGCGCGCTCACCGAGTCGTTGCGGGTCAGCGCAGTCACCACGTCTTGCGTCATGGTGCGCCGGTCCAGCAGGCCGCGATGCAGCAGGCCCGCGAATGTGCGGCAGAGGTACTCGGAACGCTCTGCCGCCATCCAGCCGCCGATCAGATGCAAGACCGCGTCCTTGCGCGAAAAGACGGCCCGCATCATGTCGGGGAGGCCGAACAATGCGCCGGCAACCTCCACGCTAGATGGTGCGTCGATCTCCTCCCCGTGCGCCAGCCATTGCCCGTCGGCCCGGTTTTCGAGCCAGAGCCGCGAAACCTTCCGGACGTGGTCGCCCGGCGGGTCTTCCGGCAGGCGGTATGGCATCAGCGTCGAGAGGCTCCTGGCCCAGGCTTCGACCATGAAGGCCTCGTCGGGCGAATCGAGGTCGAAGCCTTTCGTCAATGCCAGCAGCACGTCGGCGTACATCGGCTTCTTGCGCTTGCCGCCAATGGCCAGTTTCAGATAGGCCTGCGTCCACTCGCGGCCGTTGCGAGCTACGGCGTTGATGAGTGCAGCCTTGGCGTCGCCGCGCGCCGCATACAGGTCGCACAAGGCGTCCCATTCGGCGACGCCGGTCACCCGCGATCCGGGAGGACTGATCGCCAGCGCCTGCTTGGGCGTGCGGGACGTCGCCACCACGGCGACCAGGACGTGCATCCAGCGCGTGCTGTCGCCGTGCTTCTCAAAGGCGGCTTCGATCGCTACCGCTTCTGCTTCCCGATGCGCGAGCAGCCAGCTTTGCGCGGCACGCTTTTGCTTGTCGCTCCACGTGGCCGTGGCGTCCAGCAAGCGTTGATGGTCTCCCCCTCGTACCAGATCCTCGATGTCCTGCATGTGCTTCTTTTTCGTTCGCCGGTGGTGCCGGGTTGTCCGGAGCTGGTCCGGGTTTTCGAATGGTGCGCGTGCCGGACTTTATCGTCCCGCCGCGACAGTCGGCAGGCGTGCCCGTCATCTATTCCCTGCAGAATCATCGGGGCTTCCCATCGGCTATCGTTCGCGCCATGACCGACTCCCTCCGCCTTGGCTGGCGCACGCTCCGGCGCGATCTGCGCGCCGGCGAGCTGCGCCTCTTGATCGTCGCCGTGCTGCTGGCCGTGGCCGCGCTCACGGCCGTCGGCTTCTTCGCCGACCGGTTGCAGGGCGGCCTGCAGCGCGATGCGCGGCAACTGCTGGGCGGCGACGCGGTGATCGTCAGCGACAACCCGACGCCCGATGCCTTCGTGGCGCAGGCGAAGTCGATGGGCCTGGAAGGCTCCGGCACCTACGGCTTTCCGACCATGGCGCGGGCCGAGGACGCGAAGGGCGGTGCGAGCAAGCTGGTGGCGCTGAAGGCCGTGGCCGCGGGCTATCCGTTGCGCGGCAACCTGCAGACCTCCGCCATCGTCGACGGACCGGGCACGGTCACGCGTGAAATCCCGCCGGCCGGCGAGGTGTGGGTCGATGCCTCGCTGCTCGACGCGCTCGCGCTCAAGGTCGGCGACACGCTGCTGCTCGGCGACACCGGCCTGCGCGTCGGCCGCGTGATCACGCTGGAGCCCGATCGCGGGGCCGGCTTCATGAGCTTCTCGCCGCGCGTGATGCTCAACCAGGCCGACGTGGCGCGCACCGGCCTCGTGCAGCCGGCCAGCCGCGTGGGCTACCGCTACGCGGTGGCGGGCAGCGACGCGGCGGTCAAGCGCTTCACCGACTGGGCCGATGCCACGATCAAGAAGGGCGAACTGCGCGGCGTGCGGCTCGACTCCTTCGAAGGCGGCCGGCCCGAGATGCGCCAGACGCTCGACCGCGCCGAGAAATTCCTGAGCCTGGTCGCGCTGCTCGCGGCACTGCTGTCGGCCGTGGCGGTGGCGCTGGCTGCGCGCGGCTTCGCGGCCAGCCACCTCGACGACTGCGCGATGCTGCGCGTGCTCGGCCAGAGCCAGCGCACCATCGCGACGGCCTATGCCTTCGAGTTCGCCGTGATCGGCCTCGTGGCCAGCGGGCTCGGCGTGGCCATCGGCTTTGCGGTGCACTATGTCTTCGTGCTGCTGCTGGCCGGGCTGGTCGAAACCGCGTTGCCGGCCGCCACGCTGTGGCCGGTGGCCTTCGGCCTCGGCATGGGACTCACGCTGCTGTTCGCCTTCGGCCTGCCGCCGGTGCTGCAACTGGCCCGCGTGCCGCCGCTGCGCGTGATCCGGCGCGACGTGGGCGGGCTCAAGCCCGCATCGCTCGCGGTGCTCGGCATCGGCGTGGCGGGCTTCGCGGCCTTGCTGATGGCGGCCAGCAGYGACATCAAGCTGGGCCTGATCGCGGTCGGCGGCTTCGCGGGCGCCGTGGCCGTGTTCGCATTGCTGAGCTGGCTTGCGGTGAAGGTGCTTCGCCGCAGCGTCAACGAAACCACGGCGCCGCGCTGGCTGGTGCTGGCCACGCGCCAGATCTCGGCACGGCCGGCCTACGCCGTGGTGCAGGTCAGCGCGCTCGCGGTGGGCCTGCTGGCCCTGGTGCTGCTGGTGCTGTTGCGCACCGACCTCGTCGCGAGCTGGCGCAAGGCCACGCCGCCCGATGCGCCGAACCGCTTCGTCATCAACGTGATGCCGGACCAGAGCGATGCGTTCCAGAAGTCGCTGCGCGATGCCGGCGTGAGCAAGTTCGACTGGTACCCCATGATCCGCGGCCGCCTGGTCGCGATCAACGACAAGCCGGTGACGCCCGACGACTATGCGGAAGACCGTGCCAAGCGCCTCGTGGACCGCGAGTTCAACCTCAGCAACARCGTGGAAGCGCCGGCGCACAACAGCATCACTTCGGGCGCATGGAAGCCCAACGCGGCCGGTGAGGTGAGCGTGGAAGAGGGCCTGGCCGGCACGCTCGGCCTCAAGCTCGGCGACATGCTGCGCTTCGACATCGGCGGCATGCAGAACGATGCGCGCATCACCTCGCTGCGCAAGGTCGACTGGGGTTCGCTGCATGCGAACTTCTTCGTGATGTATACGGTGGCCGCATTGGCCGACGTGCCGGTCACCTACATGGGCGCCTTCCGCGCGCCCGAGACCAAGGGCTTCGACAACGCGCTGGTGCGCAGCTACCCCAACGTGACCAACGTGGACATGAGCGCGACCATCAACCAGGTGCAGCGCGTGCTCGACCAGGTGATCCGCGCGGTCGAGTTCCTGTTCGGCTTCACGCTCGCGGCGGGTCTGGTGGTGCTGTTCGCCGCAGTGACGGCCACGCGCGAAGAGCGGGCGCGCGAGTTTGCGGTGATGCGCGCCGTGGGTGCGCGCGCCAGCCTGCTGCGGCAGGTGCAGCGCGCCGAACTGGTGGGCGTGGGGCTGCTGGCGGGCTTTCTCGCGAGCATCGTCGCCTCGGTGATCGGCTGGGCGCTGGCGCGCTACGTGTTCGAGTTCACCTGGACGGCATCGCCGATCGTGCCCGTGGCGGGCGCGCTGGCCGGTGCGGTGCTGGCGCTGGGCGCGGGGTGGTGGGGCTTGCGCGACGTGCTGCGCAGGCCGGTGGTCGATACGCTGCGACGGGCGGCCGAGTAGTTTTTCTTTCGGCATGGGCGGGGAAGGGCCGGGGAATGCAATACATTCCCCGACCCTGCATTCATTCGAAGAGAACCTCCTTACATGCGCTTGGCGTCATTCCAGATCACCAACTTTCGCTCGATCAACGACAGCGGCCCCATCGATTCCACACAGATCACGGCGATCCTCGGTCGAAATGACAGCGGCAAATCGAACCTGCTGCGCGCGCTCCACAGCCTGAACCCGGCAGAGGGCCTGAACGAACTCAGTCCGATCAAGGACTTTCCGCGGCACCGCCGCCTTGAGGAATGCCAAGGCGATACGCCGGTCGTCTCGACGCGCTGGGCCCTCGACGACGGCGAGCGGGCCGAACTGACGGAGATTCTTCCGCGCGCGGCCAAGGTGAGCCACGTCACCGCGGGCCGGGGCTACGGCACGACCCGCTGGACCGGCCTCGAAGGACTCGGCGAGCTGTCGCTCGACGTGTCGGACATCAAGGGCAAGGTCCGCAAGATCGTGCCCGCCGTCAAGGCCGCGGCCGAGAAAGTCGCGGAGCAAGCCAGGGCGACGCTCGAGCAGGAGGCTGACGCCTTCGACGCCGCGATGATCCTGAGCCCGGACTACATCAAGTGGTCGGAAGGCGCGGTCAGGGCGCTGCAGGCCCTGCGCAAGGCGATGGCTGCCGCGGATGCCGAGCTCAGCGACAAGCAGGAACAGATGCTGGTCGAACTCGAGGACGTGGCCCGGTCCATCGCCAACGACACGCCGGCGCTCGCCAGGGCGCAGGCCTGGGTCCTCGAGAAGCTGCCCCGGTTCATCTATGTGGACGAGTACCCGGCGCTGCCCGGCCGCCAGAACATCGCCGACTACCTGGTGCGCAAGGGCTGGGGGCAGGCGACGCCCGAGCAGCAGAGCTTCGAGAAGCTCTGCAAGGTGGCGGGGCTCGATCCGCAACAACTGCAAGACCTGCTGGAGAAGAACGACCAGGCCACGCGCAACCAGCTCGCGAACCGCGCCGGCTCCGTCGTCACTTCGGAAATCCGCCGGGTGTGGAAGGACCGCGAGCTCAAGGTCCGGTTCAACCTCGACGGGCCGTACATGGACACGCTGGTGTCCGACCCGAACGGCGCCTACGAGGTGGAAGTGAATCTCGACGAGCGAAGCCGCGGCTTCCAGTGGTTCTTCTCGTTCTACATCACCTTCTTCGCGGACACGAAGGGCGGCCGCGCCGGCAATGCGATCCTGCTGCTGGACGAGCCCGGCCTGCATCTGCATGCGCGCTCGCAGACCGACCTGCTGGCGCACTTCGAGCACGATTTCGGCAACCAGATCATCTACACCACGCACTCGCCTTTCATGGTGCCGACGCACCGGATCGATTCGGTGCGCACGGCCAGCATGAGCGAAGCCGCCGGCACCACCGTGAGCAACAAGGCGGAGGGGGATGCGCGCACGCTCTATCCGTTGCAGGCTGCGCTTGCGCTGAGCCGGATGGGGGGCGCCGCGCCCGTCAAGGCCGCGTCCGTGACGATTGGCGAAAAAGAGGAGAGTCAGCTGGCGCACGCAGCATAGACGTGCGCTGTACGCCCATGCTGCGGAACGCTCGATCTCAAACGGCGCCAACCATGCGCCGCATGAGCAGGCCTTTCAAATCTCGCCGCGTGTCGCAGACCAAGTGGATGTAGGCGACATCCACTCGCACTTCATAAATGATGCGGTTCATGCCCGAGATGACTTGCCGGTATTGGGCCGCGTTCAGGTTTTCCAGTTCTTCGGGAATCCGGCCTGCCTGGGGATGCGCTTCGACCATCGCGACGGATTGCTTGATCTTTTCGTCGCTCGCCGCTCAGGTGTCCGCGCCGAAGTTCTTCAGGATGTAGCGCCTTGGGTCCTTCAGGTTGGCCTCTGCGGGCCGCAGGAACACAACCTTCACTGGGCGTCTTCTTGGTCCAGTTCGGCGAACACGTCATCTGCGGACCGGAATTGGCCCTGTTCGATTTCGCGATTGCCGAGTGCCAGGACTTTCAGCAGTGCGAGGGTTGCTTCGTGTTCTTCGTAGGAGCGGACATCCATCACCACGAGCTTGGCCTCGCCGTTCTGGGTAATGACCATGGGCTCGCGGGTGTCCGAGAGGGTCTTCACGATGTCCGCTGCATGGCTCTTGAGATAGCTGATGGGCTTGACTTGCGTGGAGAAATTCATTGTGTTCGCCCTGCGGTTATTAGTCGGACTAATCATGGTCTGAATTCGGTCTTGCTTGGCTGTGTTGCCATGCCGTCGTCCCTGAACATGTGCTCGCTCGCAAAGTCCACGAAGGCCCGCAGCAGCGCGAGACAGAGCACCCCGGCCTTGATCAGAATGATGAGACGCCTGTTGTATCGGTCGCCCAGCGGCGCGAGGAACAGAATCCCCAAGGCATATCCAATCTGCGTGAGTGTCGGAATGAATCCGGCGACACGCGTGGACGCGTGCACTCCGTTGCTGAGAAGGGGCAGCATCGGCTGCGCGTAGTAGATTGACGCAATAGCCATCCCTCCAGAAGTAGCGAGCAACAGGATCATCGATTTGGGGGGCGATTTCTCGGCGYCACTCAAAAGGGCCATGTCCTGTTGCAAAGCTGGAGCTATCGGGCGCATTCGAGCTCTCCCTTGCCGGCTCGACCGTCAGCGCCATGACGTTCATTCATGATCTGTCGACCCGGTCACCGTCTCCCACGTGTCAATCTCCTTTGACATCGCAGCGAGCTTGCCACGGACCAGTTCCAGAGCGTCCTTGCCAAGAAGCAGATGCGCTGGCGGGCTTGGATCCTTGACGATCATCAGAAGCGCCTGGGCTGCCTTCGCCGGATCGCCGGTCTGCGCGCCACTCTTCGCCTGCCTCGCCTTACGGATGGGTTCGAAGAGTGCGTCGTAGTCCTGCACCGTGCGATCCGATCGCACCATGGAGCGACCGGCCCAGTCCGTTCGGAACGACCCAGGAGCAACTGCAGTGACTTTGATCCCAAAGCCCGCGACCTCCTTGCCGAGCACCTCGGAGATACCCTCCAGCGCGAACTTGCTGCCGCAGTAGTACGCGATACCGGGCATCGTGATGAAGCCGCCCATGGAGGTGATGTTGATGATGTGTCCGGAGCGACGCGTGCGCATCGACGGCAGGACCGCCTTGATCATCGCGACCGCGCCGAAGACGTTCACATCGAATTGACGCTCCATCTCTGCCAGGCTGGACTCTTCCAAGGTGCCCTCGTGCCCATACCCTGCGTTGTTGACCAGAACGTCGATGTGCCCGTGGGTGGCGAGAAGCTGCGGGATCGACTTTTCGATCGCATCGAAGTCGGTGACGTCAAGCACCACGGCGTGCGCTCGCCCAGGCAGGGTGCTCTCGAACACCACCCGGTTGTCTTCGTTTCTCACGGTTCCAAGGACCGTGTGTCCGTCTGCCAGGGCGGCGGCTGCGAATGCCTTTCCGAATCCCGAATTGACGCCCGTGATGAGGAACGTTTTCGGTGAAGTCTGGGTCATGGTCGGCTCCTAGAAAGTGAGGAGTCGATCGTAAGAATCGGGACAGAAAGTTGATATGCCGAGTCGCACGTATAGCTTGCCTAAAGCTACAACGCCATGAGCCAAGCGAGTAGGGTGTGGCAGATTAGGCACCCGAAATGGACGACGCCCACATGCAAAAAACACCTCTACCGAACTCCGACGCGCAACGGCAGATGGTCAATCTCGTGAAGCCACTTGCCCCTTTCGAAGGCTACAACCTGACCGTGCTTTCCGACGTTCGGATTCTGAGATCCGATCGACCTCTACGCCGTGCCCCGGTACTCTATGACCCTGGCATCGTGATCGTTCTCCAAGGGCGCAAACGTGGATTCCTGGGGGACCAGGTCTACCTCTATGACGCGCAGCACTACTTGGCGGTGTCTGTGCCTGTTCCCTTCTCGATGGATACGGAAGCGTCGGAGGAAGAGCCATTGCTGGCCATCTACTTTCGCCTCGACTTCAAGGTCGCCGCGGATTTGATGATGAAGCTCGATGAGTATGGATCCGCCGAAGGCGCGGCGCCAAAGGGGTTGATGTCGACCTTGATGGACGATCGCCTAGCCCACACTGTGCTCAGATTCCTGGAGGTGATGAATTCCCCTCTGGAGTCGCGGATCCTTGGGCCGGACCTGGTTCGCGAGATTTACTTCCGAGTTCTCACCGGAGAGCAAGGTAGTTCCATGAGGGCCTCGCTCACGCGACAAGGGCAGTTCGGCAAGATCGCCAAGGCGATCCGGACCATCCATGCGAGCTTCGATCAAAAGCTCGACATTGACCGCCTTGCGTATGAGGCCGGCATGAGCCCCACCTCGTTTCACGCCCACTTCAAGGCTGTCACGTCGACGTCGCCGATCCAGTACTTGAAGACGACACGCCTTCATCAAGCCAGGCTGATCATGGCCCGCAAGGAAGTGACCGCGGCGCATGCAAGCGCGCAAGTGGGCTACGAAAGCCCGTCCCAGTTCAGCCGGGAGTTCAAGCGAATGTTCGGGCGGGGCCCGGCCGAAGAGGCGACTCGTATGCGTCAGGTGTTCGCAAAACCGGATCCGTCGCCGCATGAGTTGTATGTGGCGTCACACTGAGCGCCATGACGCCCCTTCCGCCGCTCAACCCTCTGAAGATGTTCGAAGCAGCAGGCCGCCTCCTGAGCATCTCGAAGGCGGCCGAAGAGCTGTACGTGACACCAGCTGCAGTCAGCAGGCAGATCCGCGTACTCGAGGAGTTCCTGGACCTTCAGCTCTTTCGACGCGAGCATGGGGGCCTGTCCCTGACTCCAGCGGGCGCAAAGTACCTTTCGGACATCACCCCGCTTTTCATGGCGTTGAGGGAAACCACAAACGTCGCGATGGGCGGGAGTCACCGACGCCGGGTACTGAGGATTCGATCCCCTGCCACCTTCGCTGTCCGGTGGCTGATTCCTCGGCTGGCCGGATTCCATCAGATGTACCCAGGCGTTGACGTTCAGCTCACCGCCTCAGCTGTGCCTCTGGACTTCAGCAGGGAAGACATCGATGCTGGCATTGAACTCGGCGACGGGAACTGGCCCAAGCTTATCGTGCAGAGGCTCGTGCCGAACGAGCTCGTGCCGGTGATCGCGCCGCGCGAGGAGGCCAGCATCCCGCGGGAGCCGAGAGAACTCGCGTCCGAGACGCTGCTCCACTCTCTTGCTCGCATCGATGACTGGGCGTTGTGGCTACGCGCTGCAGGTGCGCATGACGTCAACCCGTATCAGGGCATGAAGTACGAGACCTCGTTGCTCTCCTATCAGGCAGCTGTGGAGGGCCACGGCGTGGCCCTGGCGCAGAAAGCATTGGTTGAAAAGGACCTTGCAGAGGGAAGGCTTGTGGCCCCATTCAGTCTCGCGCTCGATCGGGGTGACTACACGTACTACTTTGCGACGCCTCGCGAACGCGAGGAGTCGGTCGAGCTCGCGGCATTCCGGACTTGGTTGGCGGGCGCGGTCGCAAGATCGAACCAGCCAAGCGCCCCCAAGCCGGTTGGGCCTTAACAAAACCTCAAAGCGTTGGCACGAAAAGTCGTTTGCCCACGGAGTTGCCGATTTCTATTCTTGAGCCTCACTGAACCCACCCGGTAATGGTGGGGGCCGGCAGACCGCCGGCCTCAAGAAACAGAGGCAAAGAAAATGTTACGAACCAGTCTGGCTGGGCTGCGGGTGCTCGACTTCTCACACGTCGTCGCCGGCCCGTTATGCGGCATGCTGCTTGGCGATCTTGGAGCAAACGTTACCAAGGTGGAGTCGCCAGAGGGCGAGATGGGGCGGCATATCGGCCCGCCCTGGATCCACGGCGAAAGCGTGATCTCACTCAGCGTGAATCGAAACAAGGAAGGCCTTGCTGTTGACTTGAAGACGCAAGAGGGCCGGAATCTCGTCCGACGGATGATGGCATCTGCAGACGTCGTCATTGAAAGCTTCAGGCCAGGCGTGATGACGCGCTTCGGTCTCGACTTTGACAGCGTGCGCGAGGCTCACCCAAACTTGGTGTACTGCTCGATCTCTGCGTACGGCCAGCAGGGCCCGTTCAGTTCAAAAGCTGGTGTCGATGGGATCATCCAGGCCGTTGCGGGACTGATGAGTACGCTCGGACAAACTGGGTCAGCTCCGTCGAAGGTACCCAGTCCGATCGCCGATATGGCAACGGGCTACCTGGCAACGATAGCGATCCTCGGTGCACTCTTTGCGGTGCAGCATGGGCATGAAGGTCAGCACCTCGACATCAGCCTATACAACGCCACGCTGATGCTCCAGCAGGTGGGCCTTTCATCCTACTTGGCCACCGGTCAGGAACCTGGAAAAACCGGAAGTGCGGCACCGTATGCGGCACCGAACGAGGCCTTCCCGACCAGCGATGGCTGGATCATGGTCGCGGCCTATCAAGCCGAGCGATGGACCTCACTTTGTGGTGCGATCGGCAGGCCTGATCTTGAAAGGGATCCGCGGTTCACTGACAACGTCTTGCGAGTCAAGCATCGCGACGCACTGTTCCAGTTGCTGGCCGCGGAATTTCAGCGGCACACGACCCAGGCTTGGGTCGCAGCGCTCGAGGCCGTGGACATCCTGTGCGCGCCGATTGCTGGCTACGCGGAGGTCACCTCTTCGCTGCAGTACCTGAGCAGCGGCGTTGAGACCGTAATCGAGCACCCAGTCGCTGGTTCTGTTCGCATGCCTGGCTTTGCCATCGGAGGCGATCACGGCGTCGGTCCGTTCACCAAGCCTCCGCCCCTGGTCGGACAGCATTCAGCTGCAGTGCTCACCGCATACGGAATCTCGAAGGAAGAGATCGATTCATTGCTGCGCTCCGGCGCGGTCACTACCACAACCACTGAGCAAGGCATCACAGCATGATCACTTCAAACTCGGACCTGGTCGCATTGAACGTCGAAGGAGCAGTCCTCACGATCACCATGCAGTCCGCCGCCACAGGCAATGCGCTGAACCTCGCGATGACCTCCGCGCTTGCCGATGCGCTCGAGAGCGTCAATGAGCGCCAGGCGATTCGCTGTGTGGTTCTGAACTCGAGCGGAAAGAACTTCTGTACCGGCGGCAACGTGAACGACATGTTGAACGGAACAGATCTGATGGAAGGAAGTCCGACGGACGTTCGGGCACGTCTGCTCAAGAGCCTTCATCGAATCACCCACGCGGTTCATGGCATCGAGGTACCCGTGATCGCGGCGGTCAATGGCCTGGCGATCGGCGCAGGGTTCGATCTGTCGCTCATGTGCGATGTGCGGCTGTGCAGCGAGGACGCTCGCTTCTCCGAAAGCTTCCTTCGCCTCGGGCTTGTCTCGGGCATTGGGGGGGCCTGGTTCCTGACGCGCCTTGTCGGTGTCTCCAAAGCCATGGAGCTCACCCTCACCAGCGAATTCATCGATGCGCAGGCCGCCTTGCGGTTCGGTGTTGTCTCCCAGGTGGTCAGCGCGGAGAGCCTCTTGGGCGAGGCGAAGAAGCTCGCCGAGCGAATCGCAAGAAACCCTCCAAACGGGATGCGGATGGCCAAGCAGCTCGTTCGCGAGTCCAGTCAATCTTCACTTCTATCGGCATTGGAGCAAGCGGCCTCGATGCAGGCCATTCTTTTGTGCGGCGACGAGCACAAAGAGGCGGTGCGCCGCTTCTTGGCGGCAGACCGCCCCGACAAGTAGCCAACAAGAGCGAAACAAAAAAGGAGACAAACAAATGAAAACCGCGATCAAAAGTTCCACGTTGATCCGTACGGGATTGATCCTCGCAGGCGCGCTGGTTGCGACGGCTGTGTCGTGGGCGCAAGCTCCCAACTATCCAAGCAAGCCGATCACCTTCGTCATTCCCTTCGGCGCAGGCAGCGCAACCGATCAGCTCGCCCGAGCCCTCGGTGCCTCCGTCGCAGAGCAGACGAAACAACCGGTCGTCGTAGAGAACAAAGGCGGCGCCAGCGGGCTCATCGCGAGCCAGGAGGTAGCGAGAGCCGTGGCGGACGGCCATACAGTGCTGATCACAACAAACACCACTCAGGTTGCGAACCAACACCTTTTCAAGAAGCTTCCCTATGACCCAGTGAAGGACTTCAAACCGGTGACGGGCCTTGGTCGAGGCGGCATGGTGCTGGTGGTCCGTCCAGACTCGCCATTGAAGAGCTTGGCCGACGTGATCGCGGCGGCACGCGCGGCCCCGGGCAAGCTCGCATTTGGCGCTGGAAATTCCTCGAGCCGGATCGCTGGAGAAATGTTCAAACAGATGAGCGGCACGAACATCTTGTATGTGCCGTACCGCAGCAACCCCAGCGCGATGACCGACCTCATCGGCGGGCAGTTGGACATGATGATTGTCGACACAGTCACCGGGATTCCACAAATTGAAGGCGGTCGCCTTCGTGCTATCGCTGTGTCGTCGACCAAACGAGTCCCTGCGCTGGCGGGTATCCCCACGTTCGATGAGTCCGGGGTCAAGGGGTATGACCTTGGGTACTGGTTTGCCGCCTACGTGCCAGCTTCAACGCCTGCACCGGTGGTCGCGAAGCTGCGCGAGGCGTTGATAGCGGCTGTGGCGGGCCGCAGGGCACAGGGGTTTTTCCAGGCTTCAGGCGCAACCTCTTGGACCACCGAGCCTGATGAGCTTGCAAGATTTCAAGTGACGGAGTCGCACAAGTGGGGCGAGGTCATCAAAGCCGCGGGCATTGAGCCGGAGTGAGCCTCGATGCATGATGCTCCTGGACCTTCAGCGGCCCAGCCATGCGCCAAAGGTGCAGATACGTGGCGATGATCTTCGCCAGGTTGGTGCCTCGCCGAGCCGCAGCCAAGGCAAGAGCGGTGCGACGTCCCTGCGCCTGTCGATCAAGGCAATCCGAACGCGATGGGTCTCGACATGCCGGGCACGGCCACCTTCGCCGGCGCACTGACGCTGCTGACGCTCGGCGTGCTGCAGGCGCCCGACAGCGGCTGGGGCAGCCCGTGGGTGATCGGTGCGCTGGCGGGGGCGGCGCTGATGGGCGCGGCCTTCATCGCCGTCGAGCGGCGCGTAGCGCACCCGATGCTCGATCTTTCGCTGTTCCGCTTTCCGCGCTTCGTGGGCGTGCAGTTGCTGGCTGCGGCACCGGCCTACGGCTTCGTGGTGTTGCTGGTGCTGCTGCCGATCCGCTTCATCGGGCTGGAGGGGCGCAGCGCGCTGGAAGCGGGCAGCTTCATGTTCGCGCTGTCGGGGCCGATCCTCGTGGTGCCGACGTTGGCGGCCTCGCTCGCGCACCGGTTCTCGGCGGGCGCGATCTCGGCCGTGGGCCTGCTGGTGTGCGCGGTGGGGCTGTTCTGGCTCAGCCGCTGCGCGCCGGGTACGCCGCTGCACGGGATCGTGGGGCCGCTGCTGCTGATCGGCGCCGGCATCGGCCTGCCCTGGGGCTTGATGGACGGGCTCGCGGTGAGCGTGGTGCCACGCGAGCGTGCGGGCATGGCGTCGGGCATCTTCAACACCGTGCGGGTGGCGGGCGAGGGCATTGCGCTGGCGCTGGTGGGCGCAGGGCTGACGGCGCTGGTGGCGCTGCAGCTGGGGCGTCTGCCGGGGCATCCGGCTGCGGCATCGCAGGCGGCGCAGCGGGTGACGACGGGCGACCTGTCGCAGGCACTGGCCCTGTTGCCGGGCGTGGACCGCACGGCGCTGCTGCATGCGTACGGCGCGGCGTTCGGCACGCTGCTTTGCGTGCTGGCGGGCGTGACCGTGCTGACGGCGCTGGTGGTGTTCGTGTTCCTGCGCGGCGAGACGCACGCGGAGGCTGGGGTTGTGGCGTTGGAGTCGTCGGCCTGCTGATGGGCGGGGTCAGGACTCGGCCGCCTCGAAGACGTCCCGCAGCCACTGTGTGAACACGCGCACGCGCGACGACAGCTGGCGGTTCTGCGAATAGAGCACCGAGACCGGCATCGGCGGCGGCGCGAAGCCGGGCAGCAGCACCTTCAGCCGGCCGTCCGCGAGTTCGCCGGCCACGCGGTAGCGCGGCACCTGCACCAGCCCGAGCCCGGCAACGGACGAGCCCGTGTAGAGATCGGCGCCGGTCACCGAGACGATGGCGGGCAGGTTCACGGCCGTCACGCGGCCATCGACCGTGAATTCGAGCGGCACCGCCTTGCCGGTGGCGCTGGAGATGTAGTGGATGGCGTGGTGCGAGGCCAGCGCCGCCATGTCGGTTGGCTCGCCGAACTTCGCCAGATAGCCGGGGCTCGCGACCGTGACCTGCGGCAGCAGCGCGATGCGCCGCCCGACCATCGAGGAGTCCTGCAGGTTGCCTGCGCGCAGCACGCAGTCGATGCCCTCGCGCACCAGGTCGACCAGCCGGTCGTCCTCGCCGATGTGCAGTTCCAGCCCGGGATAGCGCGCCAGAAAGCCGGGCAGCACAGGCACCACGAAATGCCGTGCCAGCGTGCCCTGCAGGTTCACGCGCAGCAGGCCCTTGGGCGCCTCGTTCCTGAACAGCCCCTCGGCTTCTTCCACGTCTGCCAGCAGGCGCACGCAGCGGCGGTAGTAGGCCTCGCCGTCCTGCGTGAGGCGCACGGTGCGGGTGGTGCGCTCCAGCAGCCGGGTGCCGATGCGCTGCTCCACGCGCTTGATCAGGTTGGTGACCGTCGCGCGCGGAATCTGCAAGTCTTCCGAGGCCTGCGTGAAGCTCTGGCGCTCGGCGATGCGCACGAAGGCCAGCATTTCCTGAAAGCGGTCCACGGGCGATTCCCCTTGTCTGATTGTTTAAGTAAATGGAACTGTCATGGCGATATTGGGGTAATTATCTTTCAAATGGAACGATCGATGATTCGTCTCACCCACCAACCACTGCAAGGAACCGCACCATGAACACCCCCCTCGACACCCAGGTCGCCATCGTCACCGGCGCATCGCGCGGCATCGGCGCCGCCGTCGCGCAGCGCCTCGCCAAGGACGGTCTTGCCGTCGCCATCAACTACGCCTCGGGCTCGGCGCAGGCCGAGGCGCTGGTCGCCGAACTGACGGCCGCCGGCGCCAGGGCCATCGCGGTCAAGGCCGACGTGGCCAACGCAGAGGAAGTGCGCCGCATGTTCGATACGGTCGAAGCGCAGCTCGGCAAGGTCGACGTGCTGGTCAACAACGCCGGCGTGCTGAAGACCGTGCCGCTCGCGGACCACAGCGACGCGCTCTACGACCAGACCTTCGACATCAACGTGCGCGGCACCTTCAACACGCTGCGCGAAGCCGCCACCCGGCTCAACGAGGGCGGGCGCATCGTCAACTTCTCGAGCACCACGCTCGCGCTGAACATGCCCGGCTATGCGATCTACAACGCCACCAAGGCGGCGGTCGAGGCCTTCACGCACGTGTTCGCCAAGGAGCTGCGCGGCCGCAACATCACGGTGAACGCCGTGGCGCCCGGCCCGATCGCCACATCGCTGTTCCTCGACGGCAAGACCGAGGAGCAGATCCAGGCCTTCGCGAAGATGCCGCCGCTGCAGCGCCTCGGCCAGCCTGAAGACATCGCCTCGGTGGTGGCCTTCCTGGCCGGTCCCGATGCGGGCTGGGTCAACGGCCAGATCCTGCGTGCCAACGGCGGCGTCGCCTGAGGCCACCCATTCCAACCTTCGGAGAAACACCATGCAAAAGCAAATCATCCTGGTCACCGGCGCGGGCACCGGCATCGGCAAGCTCAGCGCCCAATCCCTGGCCGAAGCCGGCCATGTGGTCTACGCATCGATGCGCGACATTGCGGGCCGCAACAGTGGCCGCGCCGCCGAGATGCGCAGCCACGCAGCGGCCCAGGGCCTGCAGCTGCACCCGCTCGAACTTGACGTGCTCTCGCAGGCATCGGCCGATGCCGCCGCGGCCGCCATCGTTCGCGAACAGGGCCACCTCGACGTGGTGATGCAGAACGCCGGCCATCTCGTGGTCGGCCCGACCGAAGCCTTCACGCCCGAGGAGATCGCCAAGGTGTTCGACACCAACGTGCTCGGCGCCCAGCGCGTGAACCGCGCGGTGCTGCCTTATCTTCGCAAGCAGGAGTCCGGCCTGATGCTGTGGATCAGCAGCACCACCACCAAGGGCGGCTTCCCGCCGTTCATGGGCCCTTACGGCGCGGCCAAGGCGGCGATGGATTCGCTGGCCGTCACGCTGGCCTACGAGATCGCACGCTTCGGCATCGAGACCTCGATCGTGGTGCCCGGCGCCTTCACCAAGGGCACCGACCACTTCCCGAGCGCTGGCAAGCCGGCCGACGCCGCCACCGCGGCCGCCTACAGCCGCTACGACGGCGTGATGGACCAGATCGGCGAGCGCCTTTCCGCGCTGACGCCCGATGACGCCGATCCGCAGGCCGTGGCCGACGAGATCGTCCGCATCGTGGGGCTGCCCGCCGGCAGCCGGCCGATGCGCTCGCTGATCGACTTCGTGGGCGACGGCGCGAAGGAAGTGTTCGAGGTGTCGGAGCGGGTGCGCATCGATTTCGCCAGGCGCATCGGCATGGGCGACCTGCTCGAAGCGAAGGTCAGGCGCTGAGCGGGGCGTCACAAAAAACCGGTGGATCTTCCTGTCCAATAGCGGCATGGACTATCCACCGAACGAGCTCGCAGAGCGGCTGACCGAACTCGAGATCAAGTCGAGCTATGCCGACGACCTGCTGGAGCAGCTGAACATGACGATCTACCGGCAACAGCAGCAGATCGACAGCCTGATCCAGCAAGTGGCCCTTCTCCGGCAACAGAGCCAGAACGCGGGGCAGGACGGGGCGGCACGCAATCTTCGCGACGAACTCCCGCCGCACTACTGAGATCTATTTGGGGCCGCGTTGGGGTGCTGCTGTTCAGGGCGCGCTCACGCCGACGGGGTACGCAGCGAAGCGAATGTCCCCCGGCGCGGCCTAAGGCCGCATGCCTCCTCCTTTATTTCGCTGCGCAAGGCACCCCATCGGCGTGATCGCTCAGAGCACTGGTTGATCGGCCGCAAACCAGCAGCGTGCCCTCGTGCACAGGGCACCGGGTGCTCCCCGCAGCGAAATAAAGGAGGAGCGAAGCGGGGGACATTCGCGGAGGGGAGTACCCGGTGGCCTGTGCACGCGCCCCGAACTGCCTGTGCTGTTCAGCTCACCTCAACAGGATCAGCCGTGCGAGTGCCAGAGGACGGCGAAGAAGTGGCAGGTGCTGCCGGCCAGCACGAACAAGTGCCATACCGAATGGGCGAAGCGCACCTTGTTGTCGAACAGGAAGACCACCGCACCCGCCGTGTAGAACAGCCCGCCGGCCACGAGCCAACCCAGCCCCGCGGGTGACATGCGCTCATACAGCGGCACCGCCGCCATCAGCGCCATCCAGCCCATTGCTACATACAGCCCCGTCGACCACAGCGGATGCTGCAGCCGGTTGAACAGCTTGGCCCCCACGCCCAGCGTCGCCGCGGCGCAGATCGCGCCGAACAGCGTCCAGCCCCAGGGGCCGCGCAGCACGCCGAACAGGAAGGGCATGTAGCTGCCCGCAATGAAGAGATAGATGGCTGCGTGGTCGAGCCGGTTGAACCAGGCCTTGGCCCGGCCCATCGGCAGCGCGTGGTACAGCGTGGAGATCAGGTACAGCATGATCGCCGTGCCGGCAAAGAGGCATGCACCCACCACGTTGGCCGCCTGGCCCTTCTGCAGGGCGCTGTAGACCAGGATGGGCAGTGAGGCAACGGCCAGCAGCAGGCCGAAGCCGTGGCTCAGGGCATTGAAGAGCTCCTCCATTGCTGTCTGGTCGCGGGCCGCGGTGGCCTGTTTCTTCTTCAGGTCCCCGGACACGGCGGGCTGCAGCTGCATCGGTGGTCGATTCATCATCAAGAACAGAACCTCATGGATCGGGTTTGGTTCCGCGACTATCGCAAAACCAGCAGATCATGTTACTTGACCTGCTGTTTGCCGAGTTTACGTGCCAATGTGCGCCGATGCATGCCGAGTCGCCGCGCGGTCTCGGAGATGTTGAAGCCGGTTTCGGCCAGCGTCTCGTGGATGCGCTCCCACTCGAGCGTCTTGATCGAGGTCGAACGGTTGGTCAGCTCCACCTCGGTGGTGCCGGTGGCGCGGCCAAAGGCGGCCTCGATGTCGTCGGTGTTCGACGGCTTGGCCAGGTAGTGGCAGGCGCCGAGCTTGATGGCCTCCACTGCGGTGGCGATGCTGGCAAAGCCGGTCAGCACCACGATCAGCATCTTGGGGTTGTGCCGGTGCAGCATCTGTACGCAGGCCAGACCCGAGGCCTCGCCGTTGAGCTTCAGGTCGACCACCGCGTAGCCCGGCGAGCGCGTCTGAAGCAGCGTCTCGACCTCCTCGACATTGCTGGCGTGCATCACCGCATAGCTGCGGCGCTCGAAGGAGCGGCCGAGCGTGCGCGCGAAGGCATCGTCGTCCTCGACGATCAGCAACTGGCGCTCAGCTTCGGCGGTTTCCGTCATGGCTTTCCGTTTCGATGGATTCGATCGGCTCGATCTCTTCTTCGTCCTCTTCCTCTTCTTCCAGCACGATGGCCGCAAGCGGCAGCGTGATGGTCACGACGGCGCCGCCTTCGGGCCGGTTGGATGCCGCGACGCGGCCGCCCACGGTGCGCGCCACATTGACGACCAGGAACAGCCCGAGCCCGCCGCCCGGCCGGCCCTTGCTCGACTGGTAGGGCTTGCCGAACTCCTTCAGGATGCCTGGCAGGAAACCGGGGCCCGCGTCGGTGACCGTGATCGTCAGTGCGTCGGCGTCGTGCGCCGCCTCGAGGCGCAGCCAGTGCGGCGACGCCTCCAGGGCATTGTCGAGCACGTTGCAGATCATCTGCTTCAGCGCCGAGTCGGAGACCATGGGCAGGTCCTGGCCGAAGCGGTTCTCGTAGTCGAAGTCCTCGACGGGGCGGGTGGTTCGCCATTCCTCGACCAGATCGTCGAGGAAGGTGCTCACGGTGGTCTCTTCCGACGATTCGCCGCGCGCCTCGCCGGCCGACAGCAGGATGCCGCTCACGATGCTCTTGCAGCGCTGGATCTGCAGTTCCATCTCGGCCACCTCGGTCAGCAGCTCGGGGTCGGAGCTGAAGTGCGGCAGCCGGCGCCAGTCGCCGAGGATCACCGCCAGCGTGGCGAGCGGCGTGCCGAGCTCGTGTGCGGCGCCCGAGGCCAGCAGGCCCATGCGCACGATGTGCTCTTCTTCCGAGGCCCGCTGGCGCAAGTCGGCCAGCCGTGCGTCGCGCGCGCGCAGGTTGCGGCTGATGCGGGTGATGAAGATCACCAGCAGCGCCGCATTGAGCGCAAAGCAGACCAGCATGCCCTGGATGTAGGGGCTCCACAGGCCGCGGTCGTGGTCCAGCGGCAGCGCGAGCGGGCGCGAGAACAGCGCCAGGCCCGCGAAACAGAGGCTGGTGATGACCACGATGGTCCAGGTCGACCAGGCCTTGAGCAGCACCGCGCCCAGGATGACCTGCAGCAGGTAGAGGAAAACGAAGGGGTTGGTGGCGCCGCCGCTCAGGTAGAGCAGGGCCGTGAGCGTGGCCACGTCGACCAGCAGCGCGAGGAACAGTTCGCCGTTGGTCACCCGGCGGTGGGTGCGCGAGCGCAGCAGGCTCACCACGTTGAACAGCGCGAGGCAGGTCAGCACCTGCAGCATGTTGTCCAGCGGCAGCCGGATGCCGAAGCCGTAGTGCACCACCAGGATGGTGACCACCTGCCCGACCACCGCGAACCAGCGCAGCTGGATCAGCTGCTGCATGTTCTTGTGGCCGGTGGCGTTGTCCAGGCTCGCGACCCCGGCGCGGGGGGCGTGCAGCTCCCCCGCGACCGCGGCGGCTTCAGTCGCGGCGGGCATCCGGCGGGGAGGAGGGGCGGGCGTCGGCATGGGCTGCATTTTCGCCGCTGCCGCCGAGGGCCTTCTTTCCGCGCCTGCGCTCATCGCGCCAGACGTACCAGGCCCCGCCCAGCACCATCAGCGCCAGGCCGTACCAGGTGAGGGCGTAGACGAGGTGGCTGTTGGGGAAGGCGATGACCGTCAGGCCGCGGACCGGATAGTCGGTCGTTTCGGCAGACAGGGAAGGATCGGCCTCGGCGTCGACGAAGTAGGGCGCCACATCCTTCAGCCCGCGCGCCGCGGCGATGGCCTGCACGTCGCGCGAGAACCAGCGCTCCGCGGCGGGATCGTTCTTGCGCAGGAAGCCGCCTTGGGGCTCGGTGATGCGCAGCAGGCCGGTGACGGTGGTTTCGCCCTTGGGCTCGGTGGCGGTGCGCGTCGCGCGGTCGCGCGCTTCGGGCGGCACGAAGCCCCGGTTGATCAGAACCACCGTGCCGTCGGTGGCCTGCAACGGCGTCAGCACCCAGAAGCCGGCGCCGAGCCGGGTGCTGGCCTGAACCAGGGTTTCCCTGTCGTGGAGGAAGGTGCCGGCCATGCGAACGTGCCGGTACGCGTCGTCGGCCGCGTTCACTTGCGGCCAGTTGCCGCGCCCGGGGGCCTCGGCGGCCGGGGCATGCACGCGCTGGTCGACGCGGGCGATGAGATCGAGCTTCCAGGCCCTGCGCTCGACCTGCCAGGTGCCGAGCGCGAAGAAGCCGGCAAAGGCCAGGGCCGCGCAGACCGCCAGTGCCACCCGGGCGGCCGCGGAGCGCTGGCGGCCGGCCGGTGTGTGGTGGGGGCTGTGGTCTGGCGGCGGGGTCGTCAAGGCATGTTCTTCATGTCGTGCACCGACATCGGCATCATGTTGGTGTTCATGTGGTACATGACCCAGAGCGATCCGGCCAGCGTGATGACGACGAGCACGATCGTGAAGATCAGCGCCAGCATGTTCCATCCGCTCTCGGACTTCGCGTCCATGTGCAGGAAGTAGATCATGTGGACCACGATCTGCACGGCAGCAAAGCCGAGGATGATGAGCGCGGTGGTGTTCGTGTTGGCGAACGCCTTGCCCATGACGAGCCAGAACGGAATCGCGGTCAGGATCACGGCCAGCACGAAGCCGGTCATGTAGCCCTTGAAGGTGCTGTGGCTGACCGGGCCATCGTCGTGATGGTCGTCGTGACCGTGTGCGGCGGTTTCGGTGTGGGCGCTCATTGCATCGATCCCATCAGGTAGACGAAAGTGAAGACGCCGATCCACACCACGTCCAGGAAGTGCCAGAACATCGACAGGCACATCAGGCGGCGGCGGTTCGCGGCGGTGAAGCCGTGCTTGGGCAGCTGGATCATCAGCACGATGAGCCAGACGATGCCGAAGGTCACGTGCAGGCCGTGGGTGCCGACCAGCGCGAAGAACGACGACAGGAAGGCGCTGCGCTGCGGGCCTGCGCCTTCGTGGATCAGGTGCGCGAATTCGTAGAGTTCGAGGCCGATGAAGCCCGCGCCCAGCAGGCCGGTGATGACCAGCCAGGCCAGCGTGCCGCCCATGCGCCGCTTCTGCATTTCGAGCACGGCGAAGCCGTAGGTGATCGACGACAGCAGCAGCAGCGAGGTGTTGATGGCCACCAGCGGCAGGTCGAACAGGTCGGCGCCCGAGGGGCCGGCCGCATAGCTGCGGCCCAGCACGCCGTATGTCGCGAACAGGCAGGCGAAGACGAGGCAGTCGCTCATCAGGTAGAGCCAGAACCCGAGCAGCGTGCCGTTTTCGGGGTGGTGGTCGTTGCCGACGTGGAACAGGTCGAATGTGGGCGACTTGCCGGCAAGGCTGCCGGCAGCGCTGGAGGAGAGTGCAGTGGTATCAGACATGGGCAGCCGCCAGGAGTCGCGTGCGGGCGTCTTCGGTGCGAACGACTTCTTCCGCGGGGATGTGGTAGTCGCGCTTGTAGTTGAAGGTATGGACGATCACGGCGGTCAGCATGGAGACGAAGCCCACGCCCGCCACCAGCCACATCTGCCAGATCAGCGCGAAGCCGCAGACCGCGGCCAGGGCCGCGATGACGAAGCCGGCGGCGGTGTTCTTGGGCATGTGGATCGGCGTGAAGCCGTCGATCGGCCGTGCGTAGCCGCGCTTCTTCATGTCGGTCCAGGCGTCGTTGTCATGGATGCGCGGCGTGAAGGCGAAGTTGTAGGCCGGCGGCGGCGAGGAGGTCGACCATTCGAGCGTGCGGCCGTTCCACGGGTCGCCCGTGGTGTCGCGCAGCGAGTCGCGGCGGATGTAGCTCACCACCAGCTGGATGATGAACGAGGCGATGCCCAGCGCGATCAGCACGGCGCCGAAGGCGGCGACCTGGAACCAGATCTGCAGCGACATGTCCTGGAAGTGGCTCATGCGGCGCGTGACGCCCATCAGGCCCAGGATGTACAGCGGCATGAAGGCGAACCAGAAGCCGACGATCCAGAACCAGAACGAGCACTTGCCCCAGAACGGATCGAGCTTGTAGCCGAAGGCCTTCGGGAACCAGTAGGTGATGCCGGCCAGCATGCCGAACAGCACGCCGCCGATGATCACGTTGTGGAAGTGGGCGATCAGGAACAGGCTGTTGTGCAGCACGAAGTCGGCCGGGGGCACCGCGAGCAGCACGCCCGTCATGCCGCCGATCACGAAGGTGATCATGAAGCCGATGGTCCACATCATGGGCAGCTCGAAACGGATGCGGCCGCGGTACATGGTGAAGAGCCAGTTGAAGATCTTCGCGCCCGTCGGGATCGAGATGATCATCGTCGTGATGCCGAAGAACGAGTTCACGCTGGCGCCGGAGCCCATGGTGAAGAAGTGGTGGAGCCAGACGAGGTACGACAGGATGGTGATCACGACCGTGGCGTAGACCATCGAGGCGTAGCCGAAGAGGCGCTTGCCCGAGAAGGTGGAGACCACTTCCGAGAAGATGCCGAAGGCCGGCAGGATCAGGATGTACACCTCGGGGTGGCCCCAGATCCAGATCAGGTTCACGTACATCATGGCGTTGCCGCCGAGGTCGTTCGTGAAGAAGTTGGTGCCGACGTAGCGGTCGAGCGACAGCAGGGCCAGCACGGCGGTCAGCACCGGGAAGGCAGCCACGATCAGCACGTTGGTGCAGAGAGCCGTCCACGTGAAGACGGGCATCTTCATCATGGTCATGCCGGGCGCGCGCATCTTCACGATGGTCGCCAGCAGGTTCACGCCGGACAGCAATGTCCCGACCCCCGCTATCTGCAATGACCAGATGTAGTAGTCGACCCCCACGTCGGGGCTGAAGAGAATGCCCGACAGCGGCGGGTAGGCCAGCCAGCCGGTCTTGGCGAACTCGCCGACGAACAGCGAGGCCATCACGAGGCCGGCGCCGAAGGTGGTCATCCAGAAGCTGAAGTTGTTCAGGAACGGGAAGGCCACGTCGCGCGCGCCGATCTGCAGCGGCACCACGAAGTTCATCAGGCCCGTGACCAGCGGCATCGCCACGAAGAAGATCATGATCACGCCGTGGGCGGTGAAGACCTGGTCGTAGTGGTGCGGCGGCAGGAAGCCGGCGTTGTCGCCGAAGGCGAGGGCCTGCTGGGCCCGCATCATGATGGCGTCGGAGAAGCCGCGCAGCAGCATCACCAGGCCGAGGATGATGTACATGATGCCGATCTTCTTGTGGTCGATGCTGGTGATCCAGTCGCGCCACAGCGTGCCCCACACCTTGAAGTAGGTGATGGCGCCCAGAAGTGCGAGGCCGCCGAGGACGACCGCGATGAAGGTCACGAGCAGGATGGGCTCGTGAAAGGGAATCGCCTCCCAGGTGAGGCGGCCGAAGACGAGCTTCGTCAGGTCAAGGTTCTCGAGCATCGTCATTCTTCGGTGGTGCACATCGCCGTGACGTACTTGCCGTACGGACGTTGGGGCGAATGGAGGGTGTCGGGCTGCCAGCGCTGCAGGGTGGCGACGTTGAAGGCGCCGGGCTTGCCCAGGCCGCCATCGGCATCGATGGCCATCATCTGCTTCATGCACATCTTGTTGCGGTCGACGCAACGGTTGAGGATGGCGTCATACAGGTCGGAGGCCACGCTGGCGTAGTGACGCACGGGCTCGCGCTCGCTCGGCACTTCGAGCTTCGTGTAGCCCTCGCGGGTGAGCTCGCCGTCCTTCGAGGACTTGGCCTTCTCGACCCATTGGTCGAACTCGCCCTTGCTCATGCCGTGGAACTTGAAGCGCATGCCCGAGAAGCCCGCGCCGCTGTAGTTGGCGGAGAAGCCTTCGAACTCGCCCGGCTTGTTGATCACCGCGTGCAGCTTGGTTTCCATGCCCGGCATGGCGTAGATCTGGCCGGCCAGCGCGGGGATGAAGAACGAGTTCATCACCGAGGAGGCGGTGATCTTGAAGCTGATCGGCACGTCCACCGGGGCGGCCAGCTCGTTCACCGTGGCGATGCCCTGCTCGGGGTAGATGAAGAGCCATTTCCAGTCGAGCGCGACCACTTCGACCACCAGCGGCTTGGTTTCGGGCGAGATCTGGCGCTGCGCATCGAGCCGGCTCAGCGGCCGGTACGGGTCGAGCGTGTGGGTGCTGATCCAGGTGATCGCGCCGAGCGCGATGATGATCAGCAGCGGGGCGGCCCAGATCGCGAGTTCGAGCTGGGTGGAGTGGTCCCAGTCGGGGCTGTAGGTGGCCTCCTTGTTCGACTGGCGATAGCGCCAGGCGAAGAAGACGGTCAGCGCGATCACCGGGATGATGATGATCAGCATCAGCACGGTGGAGACGACGATGAGGCGTCCCTGCTGGTTGGCGATGTCGCCGGAAGGGTTCATCAGCACCGTGTTGCAGCCTGCCAGCAAGGCAAGGGGGAGCAACAGGAGCCATCGGCGAAGGGAGTGGAGGGTGGGCATGCCGAAGAAAGAAAGAAGTGCGTGGGCTGCGCAAAGACTCCACAATCTACGTCCAAAGGTTCCCGCCGCCTATTGGACGTTTTGTCCTATGGCGGGAATTCTCGTTCGGTGAGACGCTTGGAACCTCTGTTCAATGCTCTACCTTTGTCACTGCCGGTGACACCCGAATTACAAAACGCAATGACGACGACGTCCAGCATCAGTCCGCAAGGCGCACAGCCTGTGCCGAACACGTCCGGAAACGGCGCCAGCCAGAGCGACGCCGATCACTCCCATATTGCGCCTGGCGAAATCGCCGTCGGCGTGATCATCGGCCGCGCCTCCGAATATTTCGACTTCTTCGTCTACGGCATCGCCTCGGTGCTGGTGTTCCCGTACGTGTTCTTCCCGTTCGAGCAGCGCCTCGAGGGGATTCTTTACGCCTTCGTGGTCTTTTCGTTCGCCTTCATCGCACGGCCGTTCGGAACTGTCATCTCGATGGCGATCCAGCGACGATTCGGGCGCGAAGCCAAGCTGACGGTCGCGCTGTTCGTGCTGGGCACCTCCACCGCGGGCATCGCCTTCCTGCCGGGCTACGAGAGCATCGGCTTCACGGCCATCGTGCTGCTGTCGGTGTTCCGTTTCGCCCAGGGCCTGGCGCTCGGCGGCTCGTGGGACGGCTTGCCGTCGCTGCTGGCGCTGAACGCACCGCCGAACCGCCGCGGCTGGTACGCCATGCTGGGCCAGCTGGGCGCGCCCATCGGCTTCTTCATCGCCAGTGCGCTGTTCGCCTACCTCTACGCGAGCCTCTCGATCAAGGAATTCCTCGACTGGGGCTGGCGCTACACCTTCTACGTGGCCTTCGCGATCAACGTTGTGGCACTGTTCGCACGCCTGCGGCTGGTGGCGACCGAAGAGTATTCCCGCCTGCTCGAAGAGCGCGAGCTGCAGCCCACCAGCGTGGTCGAGTTGACCCGCTCGCAGGGTGCCAACCTGCTGATCGGCGCGTTCGCGGCGCTGGCCAGCTACGCGTTGTTCCACCTGATCACGGTGTTCCCGCTGTCGTGGATCACGCTGTATTCGGACCAATCGATCACCGAGTTCCTGGTGGTGCAGATGATCGGCGCGGTGTTCTGCGCCGGCGGCATCGTGGCTTCGGGCGTGATCGCCGACCGCGTGGGCCGTCGCTTCACGCTGGGCGGCCTGGCCGCGATGATCGCGGTGTTCAGCGGTTTTGCGCCCACGCTGCTCGACGGCGGCCGCATCGGGCAGGACGTCTTCATCCTGCTGGGCTTCGTGCTGCTGGGCCTGTCGTACGGCCAGGCGGCCGGCGCGGTGACCTCGAATTTCGAACCCAAGTACCGCTACACCGGCGCGGCCCTGACGGCCGACCTGGCCTGGCTGATCGGCGCTGCGTTTGCGCCGCTGGTCGCGCTGGGCCTGTCGGCGCACTTCGGGCTGGCGTATGTCAGCGTCTACCTGCTCTCGGGCGCGGTCGGCACGCTGGCGGCGCTGGGGCTGAACCGGAAGCTGGTTCGCGACTGACCGGCAGACCGCTGCCGATTTCACGAAGAAGGGGCCGATCGGCCCCTTTTGTTTTTCGACCCGACCTGTGCAGCCCGGCGGGTCAACTCTTTTCGCGGAGGGTCTCGGCCTTCCTGGCGAGCTCGACCGCCTCGATGACTTGTTGAGCCGACAGCGGGCCGGTGAGCTCGACCTCGCCCGAAACGACGCTTTCCAGCGCTTCCTGCCCCGCCGGCCCGGCCAGCCAGGCAAACGCCGAGGTGATCGAGCCGCCGCCGAACTTGGCACCCAGCGCCTTCGACGCCGCGCGGCTGACCTCGGCGAACGCTGCGTGGTCCCCCGCGCTCGACGCTGCACGAACGACGACGCAGAACGCCGCGAGTTTCTCGGCTTCGGTGCGCAGGCGGCGCGCCTTGCCTGCGCTCTGCGCAGCGGACCCGAGAAGCGCCGGCTCGAAGGTGCCGGCGAATACCTGGATCCCGCGTCCTTCCGCCCAGGCGGCATCCGTTTGCGACACGACTTCGATCTTCTGGCCACGGGCCTCGGACGATCGTCCGGCAGCCGCTTGGGCCGCGTCTGCCTGCGCGGGATGCCACACGAGAAGCGGCGAGCGCACGGTGCCGCGAACGGCCCATCGGCCTGCGCAATTCAGGCGGCGCACCTCGCCGCCCTGCGACGTCTGTGAGGGATCCGCAAGGGACAGGAGCAGGTAGTGTTCAGGCGGCATCGGTGCATCGGGTTTCAAGAGCCACCGATTGTCGCCGCAGGCCTTCATCGCCCGGTGGCACTGGCGTAGGATCGCCCGATGTTCGCCGCCGCCATCTTCGACATGGACGGGCTCCTCATCGATTCGGAACGCCCCATCATGGCCGCCTGGATCGAAGCGGCCCGCACGCTCGACATCGAGCTTTCGCATGCCCAGTACCTGCAGGTCGTCGGCCTGGCTACCGTGGAGTCCGAGGTGATCCTCGGCACCCTGCTCGGCGGGCCGGACGCCTACCGCCATGCGATTGCCCACGTTCGCCGGCGGCTGCAGCTGGAGCGCTCGGACGGCACCCCGCTGTTTCCCATCAAGCCCGGCGCGGCCGAGTTTCTGGCCGCGTTGCGCCAGCGCGGAACGCGTTGCGCGGTGGCGTCTTCTTCGACCAGCGGGCAGATCCGGGCCTGCCTCGGCAGCCTCGACGTGCTCCACCATTTCGAGGCCTTCGCGGGTGGCGACGAGGTGGCGCGTGCCAAGCCCGATCCGGCGCTCTACCTGCTTGCGGCCTCGCGCCTCGGCGTGGCCCCGTCGGATTGCATCGCCTTCGAGGACAGCGAGAACGGCGCCAAGGCCGCGCTGGCGGCGGGCCTGCGGGTCGTGATCGTTCCGGACCTCAAGCGCCCGCCGGCTTCGATCATCGAACGGGCATTTCATGTGCTCGATTCGCTGCATGACGCGGTGGTGCATGTGCCGCGGTGGTTTCCCGGGCAGGCGGCGGCAGGCACATGATCAAGATCGGCACGCTGTGCCATGTGCTCGACAGCTGCCTCGCGTCGCCGATGACCGAGCGCGCGGTCGGCCGGATCGTGGAGGTGGTCTCGCCGCCCTACGAGGCGCCCAGCGAGCGCTACCTGCCCGGCACCTACTACGACGTGCTGTTCGAGGGCTGGACCTTCTATTGCCGCAGCGACAAGCTCGTGCCCATCTCAGATCCCGACGCGGATGTCGGCAGTTGGGAGGACGAATTCATCGACGTCCCAGCCAGCCCGCCTCAGAGCACTTCGTCGCGCAACTGCGGAAACACCTTCGACACCTTGGCGAGCAGGTAGTCGCCGTAGCGGCCACTGAAGGCGTGCACGTTGGCGCGGTCCCAGCGCTCGGCGCTGTCGTCGAGCGCTTCGGCGCCCGCGAGGCCTTCGATGCGCTGCACGCGGGCCTCGAAGTTCGGATCGAAGAACAGCGGAAACGACAGCCGGTCGCGGCCCGAGATGTTGCGCTTCACGCGGTGCGGCGTCGACTTGTAGAGCCCGCCGGTCATGCGGTCGAGCATGTCGCCGATGTTGCAGACGAACGAGCCGGCGATCGGCGGCGCGTCGAWCCAGCCGCCGGGCGTGTGCACCGCGAGGCCGCCCACGGTGTCCTGGTGCAGGATGGTGAGCAGGCCGTAGTCGGTGTGCTCGCCGACGCCCCATTGCACGTCGAGCCCTTCGGGCACGGGCTGCGAGGGGTAGTTGAAGAGCCGGAACAGGATCAGCGGATCGGCCGTGTAGCGCTGCCCAAAGTACGCGGCCGGCAGGCCGAGGCTCAGCGCGATGCCCTCCATCAGCCGGTGGCCGAGCTGCGTGACGGCGGCCATGTAGCCGAGGATGGTTTCGCGCAAGCCTGGCACATCGGGGAAGAGGTTGGGCCCGTGCACCGGCGTCTTCGCCTGCACCAGCGGATGCGTGGCGGGCAGCTCGGTGCCGAGGTAGAGGCCTTCCTTCCAGTCGGGCCGGCCCGAGGTCAACTCGCCRCCGACCGGGAAGAAGCCGCGCCATGCCCGCCCGCCGAGGGCCATGCGCCACTGCATCTTCGTTTCCTCGGGCAGTTCGAAGAAGCGGTGGCTCAGGTCTTCGAGCCGTTGCACCAGCGCCGCGTCGACGCCATGACCGGTGACGTAGAAGAAGCCGTGCGCGCGGCATGCGGCGCCGATCTGCGCCGCGACGGCATCGCGTCCGGGCGCACCGGCCACGAGCGGCGCAACGTCGATCAGCGGGAGCGTGTGGTCGGTGGTGGTCATGGGCGTTCGGAGCATGTCATGCGTCGCGCGCGAACGGCGAGCGGATGTCCGAAAGGAACTGCTGCGCGCGCGGGTGTTGCGGCCGGTTGAAGAAGTCGTCGGGCGTGGCGCGTTCGAGCACCTTGCCTTCGTCCATGAAGAGCACGCGGTCGGCCACCTCGCGCGCGAAGCCCATCTCGTGCGTCACGCAGACCATGGTCATGCCGTCGCGCGTGAGGTCGCGCATCACGAGCAGCACCTCGCCGACCATCTCGGGGTCGAGCGCACTGGTGGGCTCGTCGAACAGCATCAGCGGCGGCTGCATGGCGAGCGCGCGCGCGATGGCCACGCGCTGCTGCTGGCCGCCCGACAGCTCGCTGGGCCATGCGTTGGCCTTGTTGGCCAGGCCCACGCGGTGCAACAGCGCAAGCGCACGCTCTTCGGCCTCCTTGCGCGTGAGGCCGCGCAGCTGCATCGGCGCCATCGTGCAGTTCTGCAGCACCGTGAGGTGCGGGAACAGGTTGAACTGCTGGAACACGAAGCCGATGCGCGAGCGGAACGCATTCACGTCGGTGCCCGGCGCATGGATGTCCTGGCCCTCGAAGAGGATGCGGCCCGACTGGATCGGCTCCAGCCGGTTGAAGGTGCGGATCAGTGTCGACTTGCCCGATCCCGAGGGCCCGCACACCACCACCACTTCGCCCTTGTGGATGGTTTCGTTGATGTCGACCAGGGCCTGGTAGCTGCCGTACCACTTGTTGACGTTCTGGAGTTCGATCATGCGGACACCTTGGGGGTCGAGGCGGAGGTGGAGGCCAGGGTGGACATGCCGCGGCGCGCGAGCCTGCGTTCGAGCCAGTAGGCGAAGCGCGACAGGCCGAAGCACAGGATGAAATAGGTCAGGCCGAGGATGCCGTAGATCTGCGCCGGCTTGGTGAAGACCTGCGTATTGATCTGCGTCGCGATGAACGACACCTCGGCCAGCCCGATGATGTAGCCCAGCGAGGTCTCCTTGATGGTCGAGACGAACTGGTTCACCAGCGAAGGCAGCATGCTGCGCAGCGCCTGGGGCAGCACCACGAGGCGCATCGCGCGGCCGTAGTCGAGCCCGAGCGCGCGGGCGGTTTCCATCTGGCCGCGCGGCAGGCCCTGGATGCCGGCGCGCACGATCTCGGCGAGGTAGGCGGCATCGAACACCACGAGCGCGATCAGCATGGTGGTGAACTGGTCGGTCTTCACGCCCGTCACGCTGGGCAGGAAGAAGTAGGCCCAGAAGATCACCATCAGCAGCGGCAGGCCGCGCACCACGAAGACGAAGCCCGTCACCGGCCAGCGCAGCCAGCGCCACGGGCTCACGCGCGCCAGGCCGAGCACGATGCCCAGTGGCAGTGCGAGCACCAGGCCGCAGGAGGCGAGCAGCAGCGTGAGCACCAGCCCGCCGAGCGGGCCGTTCGGGTACTGCCCGATGAGGAAGTAGACCCAGTAGTCGTTGACGATGTCTAGCATTTCATCAATGCCTTCACATGGTTCTCACCGGGAAACGGTGGTGGTACCAGGTCGCAAGGCCCGTGATCACCAGCGAGACCGTGAGGTAAGCCGCGCTCGCAAACGCGAACGACTCGAAGCTGCGGAAGGTCGCGCTCTCGACCTGCCCGGCCTGGTACATCAGCTCGGCCACGCCGATCACGGTGGCGATCGAGGTGTTCTTCCACAGGCTCAGCGTCTGCGAGATCAGCGGCGGCACCGTCACGCGCAATGCCTGCGGCAGCACCACGCGGCGCATGGTGGCCAGAAAGTTGAAACCCAGCGCGCGCCCCGCCTCGAACTGCACGGTCGGGATCGCGCGGATGCCGCTGCGGATGTCCTCCGCCATGAAGGCGGCCGTGTAGAGCGCGAGCGCGATGATGGCGCTGTAGGCCTCGATATGGCCTGCGTAGAGCCATTGCCTGATGCCTTCGGGCAGCAGCTCGGGCGCGCCGAAGTACCAGAAGAGCATGTGCGCGAGCAGCGGGATGTTGCGGATGGATTCCACGTACGCAAAGCCCAGCCAGCGCAGCGGCGCGAGCGGCGAAAGGCGCAGCAGCGCCACCACCAGCGCGATGGGCAGCGCCAGCACCAGCGAGGCCGCCAGCAGCTGCAGCGACAGCAGCAGGCCCGCGACCAGCATGTCGTGGTACTTGCCGGTCAGCAGCAAGGAATAGTCGAACAGGGGCATGGGGGGCGACAGTATCAGAGGCCGCGAGCCCCCATCCCGGCCTTCCCCCGGAAGGGGAAGGAGAAAGGCGGGCTCAGTCGATCTTGTCGGACTCGAGCTTGAAGTCGCGCGTCTGGAAGCCGGAGGCCGTGTCCGGGCCGTACCACTTGACGAAGATCTTCTGCGCTTCGCCCGACTTCTCGAGTTCGCGCAGCGTGTCGTCCACCACGGCCTTCAGGCCGCTCTCGCCCTTCTTGATGCCGATGGCCAGCGCCTCGGTGCTCAGGTTCTGCTTGAGCACCACGTACTGGGCCTTCTGCGGACCCAGCTTGGCGTAGCTGCGCAGCAGGGCGGCCTCGTCGTCCACATAGCCCACGCCCTTGCCCTGCTGCAGGGCCTGGAAGGCCTGCTGGCTCGTGTCGAAGGTCACGACCTCGGCGGTGGGCACGGCCTTGCGGATGTTGGGCTCCTGCGTGCCGCCGCGGATGGTCAGCACCTTCTTGCCGGCGAGCTGCGGCACCTCGGCAATGCCGCTGTCCTTCTTCACGATGGCCTTCTGGCCGGTCACGAAGGTGGTGAGCGAGAAGTCGATCTGCGCCTCGCGCTCCTTGTTGTGCGTGAGGCCGGCGGCCACCAGGTCCACGTGGCCCTGCTGCAGCTCGGGAATGCGCGCGGCCACGGCGATCTGCTTGAGCACCGGCTTCACGCCGATCTTCTTCGCGATGGCGTTCACCAGGTCGACCTCGTAGCCGACGATCTGGCGCGTCTTGGGATCGACGAAGGTGGCGGGCTCGTCGGTGCCCAGCACGCCCACCACGAGCTCGCCCTTTTTCTTGATGTCGGCGAGCTGGTCGGCATGGGCGGCAATGCCCGTCAGCAGGGCGGAGGCGGCGAAGGCCGCGGCGAGCAGGGTGTGGCGCATGGTTGTTCTCTCTCCAAGGGAAATTGAGGCTCGAACCATATCAATAAAACCTCAGATTATTAAATCGTCAATCGACATATACATATGGTCAGCATGGGCGGCTTCATGTCCGGGCTGGGTTAAATTCGCGGGCTTCCCCGGCATCTCATCCAGCGAGGTCTTCATGATCATCAAACCGCGCGTGCGCGGCTTCATCTGCGTTACGACCCACCCCACGGGTTGCGAAGCCAACGTCAGGCAGCAGATCGACTACGTCAAAGCCCAAGGAAAGATCGCAGGCGGACCGAAGAGGGTCCTGGTCATCGGCGCATCGACCGGCTACGGCCTGGCCGCCCGCATCACCGCGGCCTTCGGCTGTGGCGCCGGCACGCTCGGCGTGTTCTTCGAGCGGCCCGGCAGCGAAAGCAAGCCCGGCTCGCCCGGCTGGTACAACTCGGCCGCCTTCCACCGTGCAGCCGCGGAAGAGGGCCTCTACGCAAAGAGCATCAACGGCGACGGTTTTTCCGACGACCTGAAGCAGAAGACCATCGATGCGATCCGCGAGGATCTCGGCCAGGTCGACCTCGTCGTCTACAGCCTGGCCGCACCGCGGCGCACGCACCCGAAGACCGGCGAGGTCTTCAACTCGACGCTGAAGCCCATCGGCAAGGCCGTCACCCTGCGCGGCCTCGACACCGACAACGAGGTCGTCAAGGAAACGGTGCTGGAGCCCGCCACGCAGGAAGAGATCGACAACACCGTGGCCGTGATGGGCGGCGAAGACTGGCAGATGTGGATCGACGCGCTGCAGGCCGCCGGCGTGCTGGCCGATGGCGCGAAGACCACCGCCTTCACCTACCTCGGCGAGCAGATCACCCACGACATCTACTGGAACGGCTCCATCGGCGCCGCCAAGAAGGATCTCGACCAGAAGGTGCTCGGCATTCGTGCGGGGCTGGCGGCCAAGGGGGGCGACGCTCGGGTCTCGGTGCTGAAGGCCGTGGTGACCCAGGCAAGCTCTGCCATTCCGATGATGCCGCTGTACCTGTCGCTGCTGTTCAAGGTGATGAAGGCGCAGGGCACGCACGAGGGCTGCATCGAGCAGGTCTACGGGCTCTATGCCGAGAGCCTGTACGGCAGCTCGCCGCGCCTCGACGAGGAAGGCCGCCTGCGCGCGGACTACAAGGAGTTGCATCCGGACGTGCAGGCCCGCGTGGTGGAACTCTGGCCCCAGGTCACGAGCGACAACATCCACGAACTCACCGATTTCGCGGGCTACAAGACCGAGTTCCTGCGTCTCTTCGGCTTTGCGGTCGAAGGCGTGGACTACGAAGCCGACGTGAATCCCGATGTGGGGATTCCGAACCTCGTCCAGGCCTAGAAGGCGCACGGAGGGATACTCCCGCCCATGCAGATTCAAGAAAAGCCGCCCGCCGGCACCCCGTTCGAATGGATCGGCGGCGAGCCCAAGGTGCAGGCGCTGGTCGAGCGCTTCTACGACCTGATGGAGCTCGAGCCCGCCTATGCGCAGCTGCGCGCCGTGCACGGCACCAGCCTCGACAACGCACGCCAGCGCCTCTTCTGGTTCCTCTGCGGCTGGCTCGGCGGCCCGCAGCACTACACCGATCGCTTCGGCCATCCGATGCTGCGTGCGCGCCATCTGCCGCAGAGCATTGGCGGCCACAGCATCGGCATCAAGGAGCGCGACCAGTGGCTGGCCTGCATGGACCAGGCGATGGGCGAGACCGGCGTGCCCGAGGCGCTGCGTGCGCGCCTGCGCGACTCCTTCTTCCAGACAGCCGACTGGATGCGCAACCGCGGCGAGTAAAAAAAGACACCGACTCCGAAAGACTTTCGCTCATGAATTCCATCGTCATCATCGGCGGCGGCCACGCCGCAGCCCAGCTTTGCGCYGGCCTTGCCGAGGCCGGGCTGGGCGCGCGCGTGCACCTGGTTTGCGAGGAAGCCTGCGAGCCGTACCACCGCCCGCCGCTGTCGAAGGCCTTCTTGAAGAACGCCGACGAAACCACGCAGCCGCACAAGGCGGTCGACTGGTACCGCGAAGCGGGCATCACGCTGCACCTGGGCGATGCCGCCGTGGCCATCGACCGCGAGGCGCACACCGTCACGCTGCGTTCGGGCGCGATCCTGCCGTGGGAGCGCCTGGTGCTGGCGACCGGTACGCGCGCGCGGCAGATGCCGGATTTGCAGCAGGGGCTGGAGAACGTCGCGAGCCTGCGCGCCGCCGACGAAGCGCATCGCCTGCGCTCGCGGCTCGCTTCGGCGGAGCAGGTCACGGTGCTCGGCGGCGGCTTCATCGGGCTCGAAGTGGCGGCCACGGCCAAGGCACTCGGCAAGCGCGTGCAGGTGATCGAAAGCGCGCCGCGCCTGCTGGGCCGCGCCGTGTCGCCCGAGCTCTCGGCGCATGTGCTCGCCACGCATCGCGCGGCGGGCATCGACATCGTGCTCGGCGCGCAGACGGGCGCGTTCGAGGTCGAAGGCGATCGGCTGCTGTCGATCCAGGTCAATGGCGTGAAGCAGCCCGTGGACCTGCTGCTGCTCGGCATCGGCGCCGTGCCCGAGACCGCGCTGGCACAGGCCGCCGGCATCGAGTGCGCCGACGGCATCGTGGTCGATGGCCACATGCAGACCAGCGCAGCCGATGTGCTCGCCGTGGGCGACTGCACGCGCTTTCCCGATCGCCGCGCCGGCCGCGCGCTGCGGCTCGAATCGGTGCAGAACGCGAACGACCAGGCGCGCACCGCGGTTGCCACGTTGACCGGCGCCGCGCGCACGCACGATGCGGTCGCATGGTTCTGGTCCGACCAAGGCAGCATGCGGCTGCAGATGGTGGGCCTGATGCCGGCCGAAGGCACGCCGGGCCTGACCAGCGTGCGCCGCGCCGGCCCCAAGCCCGAGGCGTTCTCGCTGTTCCACTATGTCGACGGACAGCTCGCTTGCGTCGAGTCGGTCAATGCGCCGGTCGATCACATGATGAGCCGCAAGCTGCTCGAAGCAGGCCGCAGCCCGGATGCCGTGGCGATCGCGGATGCGTCGATACCACTAAAGAATCACCTGTCGTAGCCGCGCTGCATGACAGGCGTGGATTCACCACCCTGTCATTCACCTTTCAGAGACTGCGTCTTTCCAAATCCGAGGGAGACGCCCGATGAAGAGTTCAGCGACTGCGGCGCTTTGGCGCCTTGCACCCATGTCCACCTGTGCCGCCGTGATGGCCACCGTGCTGACCGCCTGYGGCGGCGGAAGCGGCGGCGGCACCGTGTTTCCGCCCACCGTGCCGGCGCCTGCTCCGGCACCAGCCCCCGTGGCCGCGGGCACGCGCACCACGGTCGCCTTGCTGGAGACCACCGACCTGCACTTCAACGTGCTCAGCTTCGACTATTTCAAGCTGGCCGAAGACAAGTCGTACGGCTACGAACGCGCCGCCACGCTGATCAAGGCGGCGCGCAAGGAATATGCGAACACGATGCTGTTCGACAGCGGCGACACCATCCAGGGCACGGCGCTGGCCGACTACGAGGCGCTGATCAACCGCATTCCGTGCACGCAGCCGCTGTCGATGTACAAGGCCATGAATGCCGGCGGCTTCGATGCCGGCACGCTGGGCAACCACGAGTTCAACTACGGGCTGGAGTTTCTCAACCAGGCGATCGGCGGCGGCCTCGATGTCGACGGCGTCGATGCGAGCAAGAAGTGCGTCGGCCCGAACTTCCCGCTGGTGCTGGCCAATGTGCAGAGCGTCAAGACCGGCAAGCCGCTGCTCGCGCCCTACGTCATCCTGGACAGGCAGTTCACCGCGACCGGGCCCGACGGCAAGAGCGTCACGGTGCCGGTCAAGGTCGGCGTCATCGGCTTCACCACGCCCGGCATCATGAACTGGGACAAGCGCTACCTCGAAGGCAAGCTGCGCACCGAGGGCACGGTGGAAGCCGCCACCCGGTACATCCCCGAGCTGCGCGCCAAGGGCGCCGACATCGTGGTCGCGCTGCAGCACGGCGGGCTCGACGGCTCGCCCTATTCGCCGACCATGGAGAACTCGGCCCTCTATCTGTCGAAGGTGCCCGGCATCGATGCACTGATGATGGGTCACCAGCATGCCACCTTCCCCGATCGCGTCTCGGCGAAGCCCGGCTTCACGCAGACCGGCGTGGACAACGCGGCCGGCACCGTCAACGGCGTGCCCGCGGTGATGGCGTCTTCGTGGGGCAAGTCGCTCGGCCTCATCAAGCTCGAACTGGTGTACGACGGCAAGGCCTGGGGCGTGGACAAGAGCAAGACGCTGGTCGAGGCGCGCTCCACGCAGACCGGCAAGGACAGCGCCAACAAGGCCGTGTACGTCGATGCCGACCCGACGGTCGCGCCGCTGATCGACACGCAGCACCAGGCCGCGATCAGCTACGTGAAGACGCCGATCGGCACCACCGACTTCCGGATGAACACCTTCTTCGCCGACGTGGGCGACCCGGGCGCGATCCAGATCGTGAACCAGGCGCAGGCCGACTATGTGAAGAACTACATCCAGGCCAGCCTGCCGCAGTACGCGAGCCTGCCGGTGCTGTCGGTCAGCGCGCCGTTCAAGTCGGGCTTCGAGGGGGGGCGCGACTACACCGACGTGGCCGTGGGCAACCTCGCGATCTTCAGCGCGGCCGATCTCTACCTGTACCCGAACACGGTGTATGCGGTGAAGGTCACGGGCGCCGAGATCAAGGGCTGGCTCGAGGCCGCGGCCAAGCGCTTCAACAGGATCGACCCGGCCGCGACGGCGGACCAGCAGCTCATCAGCACCTTCCCGGGCTACAACTTCGACATGTTCACCACGCCCGACGTGCAGTACGAGATCGACGTGACGCAGGCCGTGGGCAGCCGCATCAAGAACCTGACGTACCTGGGCGCAGCCATCGACCTGGCCAAGGAATTCGTGATCGCGACCAACAACTACCGGGCGACGAGCGGCGCGAGCTTCATCCCGGCGCTCGACGGCCGCGCAACGATCTATGCGTCGCCGGATGCGAACCGCGATGTGCTGATCGCGTACATCAAGGCGAAGAAGGCCATCACACGTGCGGCCAACGGCGCGGCGCGCAGCTGGCGCTTCACCCCGGTGACGACGGCGGGCAACGTGGTGTTCACCTCGGGGCAGGGACAGCTCAGTGCAGCGACGGATGCGGGGTTGACGAACATCTCGCTGCTCACGGCGGACGACGGCAGCGGCAAGGGCCGCTCGGTCTACAAGCTCGACCTGAGCAAGTAACCTTCCGCTTTGTCCCCTCTCCCCTCGGGGAGAGGGTTAGGGTGAGGGAAGTGCGTTCGACAAAGCGCGGCGTCGAAGCGAACGCCGCATGCCCTCACCCCAGCCCTCTCCCCTCGGGGAGAGGGAGCAAGTCAGCGCCGCGCCGGCGCCAGCAGCACCACCAGCGCGCCGGCCCCGCCCTCGGCGGGCTTGGCCTGCACGAACGCGATCACCTCGTTCTTCTGGATCAGCCAGCGCTGCGCCTTGGTCTTGAGCACCGGCTGCTTGCCGGGCGAGCCCAGGCCCTTGCCGTGCACCACGCGCACGCAGCGCAGCCCCTGCTTGTAGGCATTGCGGATGAAGCCGCCGAGCGCCTCGCGCGCCTCGTCGCTGCGCAGGCCATGCAGGTCGACCTGCGCCTGGATGGCCCAGTCGCCCTTGCGCAGCCGCGCCGTCACGTCGGTGCCGATGCCGGGGCGGCGGAAGCTCATGGCATCGTCGACGTCGAGCAGCGTGGTCACGTCGAATTCGTCGGACAGCGACTCGCGCAGCACGCGCTGCTCGTCGAGCTGGTGCTGCACCGGGATCGGCGCGGGCGGCTCGGGGGCGAGCTGCACCGCGGCCTTGCGGCGAAGCGGCTCGGTGGCGCCGATGGCGCGCGTGAACAGGTCTTTCTCGGCCGCGCGCTTGCGTTCGGCGGCGGCCCTGGCAGCCGCCTCGGCCGCTTCGCGCTCGCGGGTTTCCGCCAGCGCGCGCTGCACCTGCTTGAGGTCGGCGAGGTTCTTCAGGGAAGGGGGACGCGATGCCATCAGAGCAGCCCTTTCTCGGCCATCGAGAAACTCTGCCCGGGGCTCACGATGACGTGATCGAGCACGCGCACGTCCACCAGCGCCAGCGCGGCCCGCAGCGTCTGCGTGAGCGATTCGTCGGCCCGCGAGGGCTCGATGCTGCCGCTCGGATGGTTGTGCGCCAGCACCACGGCCGCGGCCTGGTGGTGCAGGGCGCGCATGACGATTTCGCGCGGGTAGACGCTGGTCTGCGTGAGCGTTCCGCGAAACAGCTCCTCGAGCACGATCAGCCGGTGCTGCACGTCGAGGAACAGCACCACGAACACCTCGTGCGGCCGCGAGCCGATGTGCAGTTGCAAGTATTGCTTGACCGCATCGGGCGAGTCGAACACCGTGCGTTCCTTGAGCTGCTCGGCCATTGCGCGGCGCGCCAGCTCGAGCACCGCGATGAGTTCGGCGCGCTTGGCGTCGCCGCCCATGCCCTTGACGGCCTTGAGGTCCTCGGCGCCGGTGTGCAGCAGCCCCGAGAGGCCGCCGAAGCGCTCGAGCAGCTCCTGTGCCATCTGCAGCACGTTCTTGCCCGGCACGCCGGTGCGCAGCAGCAGGGCCAGCAGCTCGGCATCGGCCAATGCGGCGGCGCCCCGGGCGATGAGTTTTTCGCGCGGACGGGCGTTGGCGGGGAGATCCTTGAAAGCCATCGAAACCTTGGGAAACCTTGGAGGAGACGGGTGGAAGCTCCCCGTCCTTAAAATGCAGTCCAGTTTATCGGGACACCCACCTTGTCTTTGCCTACCTCCGCTGCTCCCATGTCCCATGTTGTGACTTCCGGCTCCTTCCTGACCCTGCACTACCGGCTGGCCGGCCCTGCGGGCGACATCATCAACACCTTCGCCGACAAGCCCGCGACCCTGTCGCTCGGCACCGGCGAGCTTTCGCCCGCCATGGAGCAGCGCCTGCTGGGCCTGGAGGAGGGCACGCACGCCACCTTCGAGCTGCCGGCCGGCGAGGCCTTCGGCGACCGCAACCCCGAGATGCAGCAATGGGTGGCCAAGAAGCTGCTCGCGCAGATGGGCGACCCCGACGAGCAGTACGCGGTCGGCGACGTGGTGCAGTTCCCCACGCCCGACGGCACGGGCAGCTATGCGGGCGCGGTGATCGAATCGAACGAGACCGCGGTGCGCTTCGACTTCAACCATCCGCTCGCCGGCCAACCCGTGACCTTCGAGGTCCGCCTGATCGGAGTGCTATGAACCCCGGCATCGAGGAAGTCCTCCTCGCCGAGCCGCGCGGCTTCTGCGCGGGCGTGGACCGCGCCATCGAGATCGTCGAGCGCGCCATTGCCAAGTTCGGCGCGCCGATCTACGTGCGCCACGAGATCGTGCACAACACCTACGTGGTGAACGAGCTCAAGGCCAAGGGCGCGATCTTCATCGAGGACCTGGCCGACGTGCCGCCCGGCGCCACGCTGGTGTTCAGCGCGCACGGCGTGAGCAAGGCGGTGCAGCAGGAGGCGCGCGACCGCGGCTTCGACGTCTTCGACGCCACCTGCCCGCTGGTGACCAAGGTGCACGTCGAGGTGGCCAAGCTCGCGAAGGAAGGCTACGAGTTCATCATGATCGGCCACAAGGGACACCCCGAGGTCGAGGGCACGATGGGCCAGCTCACGAGCGGCATCCACCTGGTGGAAGACGTGGAAGACGTGGCGAAGGTCTCGCCCGCGCAAACCGAGAAGCTCGCGGTCGTCACGCAGACCACGCTCAGCGTGGACGATGCCGCCGAGATCGCGGCCGCCGTGCGTGCGCGCTTTCCGAAGGTGCGCGAGCCCAAGCAGCAGGACATCTGCTACGCCACGCAGAACCGCCAGGACGCGGTGAAGATCATGAGCCCGCAGGTCGACCTCGTGATCGTGGTCGGCAGCCCCACCAGCTCCAACAGCAACCGGCTGCGCGAACTGGCGCAGCGCCTGGGCACCGAGAGCTACATGGTCGATTCGGCCGACGAGCTCAAGCCCGAGTGGTTCGAGGGCAAGGGCCGCATCGGCCTCACGGCCGGCGCCTCGGCGCCCGAGGTGCTGGTGCGGGAGGTGATCGATCGCGTCCGGGCCTTGGGCGCGGTGTCGGTCCGCAAGATGGACGGCATCGAGGAAACCATCAAGTTTCCGCTCCCCAAGGGCCTCAAGCTCGACGACATTCCCCCTCCTGGACATATCTCTTGAACCATTCAACGACAAACTGGCGCTCTGAAATAGAGAGCGCCTCCCGCCGGCTGCGCGAGCGCTCCGGCCACTTCCTGCGCCAGACCCCGCTCTGGAAGCTGCCTGCGGCGGCCTTCGGGCTGGCGTTGCCGGGCGTGGAGGTCTGGCTCAAGCTCGAGCACATGCAGGTCAGTGGCAGCTTCAAGGCGCGCGGCATGATGAACCGGCTGCTGGCCAACGACATTCCCGAGAGCGGCGTGGTCGTCGCTTCCGGCGGCAATGCCGGCATTGCCACCGCGGCCGCTGCCAAGGCGCTGGGCGTGCGCTGCCAGGTGTTCCTGCCCGGTGTCTCGCCCGAAGCCAAGCGTGAGCGCCTGCGGGCGCTGGGGGCCGAGGTGATCGTGGTCGGCGAGCTGTATCCCGATGCGCTGGCTGCCTGCCTCACGCGCCAGAAGGAAACCGGCGCCTTGCTGACCCATGCCTACGACCAGCCCGAAGTCGTGGCCGGTGCGGGCACGCTGGGGGTCGAAATCGAAGCGCAGGGCGGCCTGCCCGATTCGGTGCTCGTGAGCGTCGGCGGCGGTGGCCTGATCGGCGGCCTCGCCGGCTGGTTCGAGCGGCGCGCCCGCGTCGTGGCGCTCGAACCCGAGAAAGCGCCGACGCTGTTCCGCGCCCGCGAGGCCGGCGAGCCGGTCGATGTCGAAGTCGGCGGCATTGCGGCCGATTCGCTCGGCGCGCGCCGCATCGGCGCGATTTCCTGGGAGATCACGCAGCAGCAGGTGCAACACGCGCTGCTGCTGTCCGACGCATCCATCCGCACGGCCCAGCAATGGCTGTGGAAGGAGCTGAAGCTCGCCGTGGAGCCGGCCGCCGCACTGCCGCTGGCGGCGCTGCAGACCGGCGCCTATGTGCCGCGCGAAGGCGAGAAGGTGTGCCTGATCGTCTGCGGGGCGAACGTCGATCCGTCGACGGTCGCCTGAGGTTTTACTTCTCGCAGTTCACCATCCACGGCACGCCGAACTTGTCGGTGAGCATGCCGAAGCCCACGGCCCAGAACTGGGGGCCGTAGGGCATCGTGACCTGGCCGCCGGCGGCCAGCGCATCGAAGAGCTTCTTCCCTTCGTCCACGTTGTTGGCCTGCACCGACAGCGAGAAGCCCTTGTAGCCTTCGAATTTCCACTCGGGCGGGGCGTCGGAGGCCATCAGCTGGTGGCCGCGGGCCTCCAGCGTGGCGTGCATGATCTTGTCCTTGTGCGCGGCGGGCGTTTCCCCGCCCATCGGGCTTTCGCCGAAAGTCATGCTGAAGCTGACCTTGCCGTCCAGCGCCTTCGCGTAGAAGGCGAGCGCCTCGGCGGCGTTGCCGTTGAATGTCAGATAGGCTTGCATCGCTTTTCCCTTCGGTTGAGGTGTGGGGGAGCGCGATGCTACGCCCACCTAAAATCTCCCTATGCTTGACATCAATCTGCTCCGCAAAGACCTGGCCTCCGCTGTGGCCGGCCTCGAAAAACGCAAGAAGAACCAGCCCTACCTCGACGTGCCGTCGTTCACCGCGCTCGAGGCCGAGCGCAAGACCGTACAGACCCGCACCGAGGAAATCCAGGCGCGCCGCAACACGCTGAACAAGCAGATCGGCCCGCTCAAGGCCAAGGGCGAATCGACCGATGCGCTGATGGCCGAGGTCAACGCGCTCAAGGCCGAGCAGGAATCGCAGTCCAAACGCCTCGAAGAAATCCAGCCCGAACTGCATGCGCTGCTGCTGGCGGTGCCCAACCTGCCGCACGCCAGCGTGCCGGTCGGCGAGGACGAAGCCGGCAACGTCGAAATGCGCCGCTGGAGCCCGCAAGGCGGCGCCGGCGCAGACGCCACGCCGCTGGCCTTTGCGGCGAAGGACCATGTGGACCTCGGCGCACCGCTCGGCCTCGATTTCGAGATGGGCGCCAAGCTCGCGGGCTCGCGTTTCACCGTCATGAAGGGGCCGATCGCCCGGCTGCACCGCGCGCTCGCCCAGTTCATGCTCGACATCCAGACCGAGAAGCACGGCTACGCCGAGTGCTACGTGCCCTACATCGTCAACGCCGCCACGCTCAGCGGCACCGGCCAGTTGCCCAAGTTCGAAGGTGACCTGTTCGCCGCCAAGAAGGGCGGCCAGGACGGCGAACCCGCGCCCGACCACTCGGCGCTCTACCTGATTCCGACCAGCGAAGTGCCGCTGACCAACTTCGTGCGCGACGAGGTGGTGGTCGAGGCGCAACTGCCGATCAAGCTCACGGCCCACACGCCGTGCTTCCGCTCCGAAGCCGGCAGCGCGGGGCGCGACACCCGCGGCATGATCCGCCAGCACCAGTTCGACAAGGTCGAGATGGTGCAGATCGTCCATCCCGAGAAGAGCTACGACGCGCTCGAGCAGATGACCGGCCACGCCGAAGCCGTGCTGCAGGCCCTGGAGCTGCCCTACCGCGTGGTGCTGCTGTGCACCGGCGACATGGGCTTCGGCGCCACCAAGACCTACGACCTCGAGGTCTGGCTGCCGGCGCAGAACACCTACCGCGAGATCAGCTCGGTCTCGAACTGCGAAGCCTTCCAGGCGCGCCGCCTGCAGGCCCGTTTCAAGAACGCGCAAGGCAAGAACGAACTCGTGCACACGCTCAACGGCTCGGGCCTGGCGGTGGGGCGCACGCTGGTGGCGGTGCTCGAAAACCACCAGAACGAAGACGGTTCGATCAAGGTGCCGGCCGCGTTGCGGCCGTACCTCGGCGGGCTGGAACTGTTGCGCGGCTGACGCGCGGGGGCTTCAAAAGCCCCGTTTTTATGCGCTATAATCGCAGGCTCGACAGCACCGGAGAGGTGGCAGAGTGGTCGAATGTACCTGACTCGAAATCAGGCGTACTAGCGATAGTACCGAGGGTTCGAATCCCTCCCTCTCCTCCAAGAATGGCCCCCAAGGGGCTATTTTTTTGCCTGTTCCCCACTGAAACCTGCACAGAATCAAGGCCTTGGCCGTTTCTGTGGCCCTGCGTTTCCAGCGATTCCCCACCTTGAAAAGCAGTTCCGCACCGGTACTCGGTAGGCATCGGTCGAGCGGTGAATCAGCGATGTGCGGGTGCTACGCCGAAACGATGCAGCACGTTGCCGAGCAGTTTTCCGAAGAGCGGGTCGCTGCCGACCACCCAGGCCGCGCCGACGGCGCCGGCATGAAACACGCGCCCGCCTTGCGGCCGCTCCCAATAGATCATCTCGGCCGAAAGTCCGTCGAGTGATTCGGTGAGTCTCGAGTAGTAGTCGAGGTAGGCGTCCAACTTGCCCGGGACGCGCCGGATGCCCTTGGCGATGACCTCGATGCCTTCCTGTGCAACGGGCAGGGACGCACCCGGGGGGCGGCGCTTCGTCATCTTCGCGAGGGTCGAGAGGGTCAGGTCCCACTCGTGTCCGATGGCGCGCGGCAGCCCGCCGCCGGGCGCGTGGCCGAAGGTTTCGCCTTTGCCGAGGCCCAGCGGCCGAGGCTCGTTGAAGAGCGCATGCGCCGGCAGCTCGACGTGGTAGACGCCGAAGTCGTCGCCATCGGCGAAGGCCCAGCCTGCGGTTTCGAGGCCGATGATGTCGGCGGCCGGCCGGCCCGATGCCTTGAGCCGTCCGCCGCGCGCCCAGTCCTGGCTGTGGTACTGCTCGCCGAACGCGCCGGCCGGCGGGCCGACGGGCGGTCTGGCCTCGCCGTGATCGGGTCCGTTGACCTTCCGCTGCTCCATGACGGTGAAGTCCTCGTCGTAGCTCACGCGCAGGTACATGGTGTTGCCCGACAGCACGACCGCGCTGCCGCCGCGCTTCAGGAAATCGTCGAGCCCCTCCACGCCGGGCAGCGACCAGTATTCGCTGTGGCCGTTGATGAAGACGGTCTTGTAGCGCGCGAGCAGCGACGGGTCGCGGTGCAGGTCGATGTCGCCGATCACGTCGTAGTCGTAGCCCTGCTTGTCGAGCCACACGTGCAGGTGGCGTTCGAGCCGCGTCCACTGGCTGAAGCCGCTCGCGGCCGGGTCGTAGAGCGCATTGGGGCTGGCATTGGGCCAGGGCATGCGCAAGCCGACCTGGTAGCAGGGCTGGCCGTGGCGGTGGTAGACGTAGCTGCTGAAGGCCGGCGCTTCGGGATGGCTGTTCTCGAGGCCTTCCGAACGGCGCGGCCACACCGGATCGTCGACCACGTTCTTTGCGAAGGGCGTGGTGGCGTAGGCGAGCCAGCTGTTGACGGCACACAGCACGAGGATGGGGGCGGGCGCCACGTGCGCGGGCTTGCGCACGATGAAGGTGATGTCGTAGTCTGCCTTGCGGCCTTCGATGTCGAAGCGCGCGCGGCCGACGTAGACGCCGGATCGGGCGTCGTCGGGAACGCGGAATTCGTGCACCGCGTCCCAGCGGCAGTCGTAGAGATCGTCGCCGGCAAAACGCAGGCCGTGCCCGCGCGTCGGATCGTGGAGCGGGTCGTAGGGCGATTCGTCTTCTTCATGGTGGCCGACCTTGTCGGGCTCGAAGGCCGGGCCGACGATCATCCAGGTTGCGTGGTTGACGATGCGGCCGGTGCGTTGGTGCCCGCTGGCATCGGCCACCTGCGAGCCGCGTTCTTCCCGCAGCGGCCAGCAGGCGAGTACCGAGCGGCCCGTTGCGATCTGCAAACCGCGTTGTTCGCGGCGCGCGGCGATTTCGCTGGCCGACAGCGCCCGGTCGTACAGCGCCGGCATGACGAGGTCGGCTTCGAGGAACAGGTCGGCCTGGCCGCCGATGGCGCTTGCGCCGAGCCGCAGCGGCGTGGTTGCGGGCTCGACGGCCTGCGGTGCGGGCCACTCCGCGACACACCCCCCATCGATGCAGAGTGTTGCGAGCTCGCCGTTCCACGTGGCGGCAATGTGCTGCCAACGGCGCGTCGCGAGCCGGCCGTGCGATGGCGCGGCGTTGTCTCCCAGGTGGAACGACAGCGCGCCGCCTGGTTCGATGAAGAGCGCAAAACCGCGGTGCGCGGGGTCGTCGTGCTGGCTGACGATGGTCTGCCTGACATCGACCGTCCAGGGCTTGATCCAGCATTCGAAGCTCAATCCGCGCAGCGGCAGGCCAGCCGGCAAACCGCGTTCGACATGCACATAGGAGCCGGGGTGGATCGGCTGGACGCGCGCCCGAAGCGGCGCGAACGCTTCAAGCGCCACGTCATCGCTGCGTCCTTCGACGTCGCTGCCCAGCCGGCAGACCGCGAACTCGTAAGGCACGTCGCTGCTGACGTGGAAGCGGACGAGATCGCCCGCCGCCACGGTCTTGGCATCGGCGTAGCCGTGGAGGCCGGGCAACTCCAGCGGTTTGTGCGGCGGGATCGGGTGCGGGGCGGTCGCTGTCATTCTGACGTGAAGCCCGAGGCCTTCACCACCGGCCCCCAACGCTTGATGTCGTCGGCGATGAGGGCCGAGAGTTCTTCGGGCGTGCTCGGATTCGGATCGCTGCTGAGCTTGAGCAGCCGTTCCTGCACGTCCTTGTTGGCAAGGGCCTTGCCGAGCGCCGCATGCAGCTGGTCGACGATGGGCCGCGGCGTGCCGGCCGGCACGAAGAGGCCGGTCCATTCCAGGTTGTCGAAGTGCGGCTGGCCGAGTTCCTTGAGCGTCGGCACGTCGGGCAGCAAGGCGGCACGCTTGGCGCCGTTCACCGCCAGCACCTTGAGCTTGCCCGACTGCTGGTGCGCGACGAGATCGGCAATGGGCATGATGCCGGCCGAGATCTGGTTGCCGAGCAGGTCCTGCACCAGCGGCGCGGCGCCCCGGTAAGGCGCGGCCACGAGGCCCGCCTTGGCGTCGCTGCCGAGCCGGTAGCCCATGAACTGCGAGACGCTGCCCGGTGCGGGCACGCCGTAGTTGRCCTTCTTCGGGTCCTTGGCGGCGATGTCGAGCCACTGCTTCACATCCTTGGCCTGCAGCTCCGCGGGCACCGCGATGCCTTCGTAGAAGCTCACGATGCGGCCGACGGGCTTGAAGTCCTTGACGGGGTCGTAGCGCACCGACTTCGTGGTGAGCGGCAGCATCACCATCATGTGCATGTTGGCGAGCAGCACGGTGAGTCCGTCCGCCGGCGCGGTGCGAACGTAGTCGGCCGCGATCGCGCCGCCTGCGCCGGTGCGGTTGTCCACGACGACGGTCGTGCCGAGTTCGGCGGACAGCTTGTCGGCGAGCGTGCGCGCCTGCACGTCGGCCGAGCCGCCGGCCGGGTAGCCGACGATGAGCTTCAGCGGACCGTGCGCGGTGTTGATCTGTGCCGCGGCCGCGGCGGCGAAGGCCAATGCGGTGCAGGCGAGCGCGGCCTTGAGCGTGAACGAGAGTTTCATCGGAGGCTTTCCTGGGTGGGGTTGCGAAATCGATGCGGTCGCCGGGTTCAGCGCGCGAGGCCCTTGCGCGCGACCTCGTCGGCGAGATCGGCCAGCGACTTTTCGAGCAGGTCGGCCAACTCGTCGATCTCCGATTCGGTGATCGTGAGCGGCGGCGTGATCATCTGGAAATCGCCGAAGGCGCCGAGGTTGGCCCGACGGTTGTAGAGCGCGATGCCATGCTTCAAGCCGTGCTCGGTGAGCCGCGCGGGCGCGTTGAAAGCGACTGGGAGCTGGCTGCGCTTCGCCTTGTCGGAGACGATCTCGATGGCGGTAAGCAGGCCCTTGCCGCGCACGTCGCCGACGATCGGCGAGCGCGACGCGATGTCGCGCAGGCGTGCCATCAGCAGTTCGCCCATGTCGCGTGCGCGCGTCACGAGGTCTTGCCGCACGACCTCGTCGACCACCGCGCGCGCGATCGCGCACGACAGCGGATTCGTGAAGTAGGTGTGGCCGTGCACGAAGCCGCCGGCACCCGCGATCGCATCGACCATCCTGTTCGGTGCGAGCAGGCAGCCGAGCGGCGTGTAACCAGCGGCCAGGCCCTTGGCGAGCGTGACGAGGTCGGGGCGCGCGCCCTCCCAGTGGTGCGCGGCGAGGAAGGCGCCGGTGCGGCCGGCGCCGCTCATGATCTCGTCGAAGATCACCAGCACGCCATGGCGGTCGCAGATCTCGCGCACGCGTTGGAAATAGGCCGCCGAGGAAACCACCGCGCCGGTCGAGAGGCCGCCGATGGGTTCGAGGATGAAGGCCAGCACCGTCTCCGGGCCTTCGCGCAGGATGGTCTGTTCGAGCGCGTCGGCGCACGCCTTCTCGTGCGACTCGACCGTGTGGCCATCGGGCACGCGGTATGACAAGGGGGCCGGCACCTTGGGCATCGGGCGGACCATCGGGCCGTACAGGGTGAGCGTGTTGGCATCGCCGGTGACCGCCAGCGCACCGAGCGTCGAGCCGTGGTAGCTCGGATCGCGCGAGATCACCTTCGAGCGCTTGCCCTGGCCAGTCACGACCGCGTACTGGCGCGCCAGCTTGATCGCGGCCTCGTTGGCCTCCGATCCGCCCGACACGAAGAATGCGCGGTCGAAGCCCTCGCCCGCGAGTTCGCAGACGCTGTCGGCCAGCGCGATGTTGTGCTCGCTCTCGAAAAAGCGCGGGTACGCGAAGGTCACCTTCGATGCTTGTTCGGTCATCGCGGCCAGCACGCGCGGATTGCCGTGGCCTATGTTCGCGACGACGGCGCCGGCGGTTGCATCGAGATAGCGCTTGCCGTTTGCATCCCACAGGAAGATGCCCTCGCCGCGCGCGACGCGCGGCGGACGGGCCGACCCCTTGGGTGCGTAGAAGCCGAGGACGGAGCCGCCCTTGGGCTCGTCGCCGATCCGGGCGACGCCGGCCGCGCTGTGATTCGAGGTGTTCATGACCCGACGATACGAATCGCAGCCGCTTTGCGGTAGACGCATGGAGTGATGAAGTGTTATACGTTCGGCGCATGAAGCACGTACATGACCGACTCGACCTGCTCGACACTTTCCAGAAGATCGGCGAGAGCGGATCGCTCAGCAAGGCGGCGCGGCTGCTGGGCACGACGCAGCCCACGGTCAGCCGGCGACTGCTCGAACTGGAGCGGCTGCTCGGCTGCAAGCTGGCGCTGCGCACGACCGCGAGCTTTTCGCTCACCGACGAAGGGCGCTCGCTGCTCGTCGAGGCCCGCGACCTCGGCGACCGTTGGTCAGGCCTGTCGCATCGCCTGAAGGGCGGGCAGAGCCGGCCTGAAGGCACGCTGCGCGTGATCGGGCCTTCGGGGTACGGAACGGGCTTCCTGACCGATGCCGTGACCGACCTGCGCGCGGCACATCCCGCGCTGCGCGTCGAACTCACGCTGACCGATCGCGTGATCGACCTGGCCGCATCGGGTGCGGAATGCTGGGTATGCGTGGGGGAGGTGCGCGATCCCGGCCTGGTGAGCCGCAAGCTCGGCTCGATGGAACGCGTGCTGATCGCCACGCCCGAATTGCTCAAGAAGCTGGGGCCCGTCAGCATCGCGCGTCTTCCGCAGTTGCCCTGCGTCGGGCTCGTGCCCTACGTGACCGGCAATGTGCGCATGCTGGATCGATCGGGCCGCTCCCGCATGGTGACGCTCGACACGYCGATCCAGACCGACAGCCTGTTGTCGAGCTACCGTGCGATCCTCAACGGAGCCGGCATCGGCGCGGCGGCCCCCTGGATGTGCCAGGAAGACCTCAAGACCGGCCGGGTGCAGCGGGTGCTGGCGAATTGGTGGCTCGAACCGATCGCCATTCACGTCGCGCTGCCTCCGGGCATCTACAGGCCCGCGCGCGTGACCGCATTCATCGAGGCCCTCAAGGCAAGGATGTTCGCCCTTTCCGGGTTCCGGCCGTCAGTCTGAACAGACAAAACTCGCCGCGGCGTCGGGATCGCCCCCAACGTACCGGGGGTACTGCGGATACCTGCAAAGCGGCCTGCTGGCAGGCGTCGCTCCTGCCGCAACGGTGCGCTGCGGATGCAGCCGCGTTGATTTCAAGCGCCCGGCATGCGGGGCGGGTGCAATTCCACGGCCCTGGCTGCCTTCTTGCGCATCCTGATGTTGAGCATCTCCACGGCCATGGAGAAGGCCATCGCGAAGTACACGTAGCCCTTGGGCACATGATGATCGAAGCCCTCCGCGACAAGGACGACGCCCACCACCACCAGGAAGGCCAGCGCCAGCATCTTGATGGTGGGGTGGTTCGAGACGAAGCGGCCGATCGGGCTGGCGAACAGCATCATCAGGAACACGGACGCGACCACCGCAGCGATCATCACCCGGACGTCGTCCACCATGCCGACCGCGGTGATGATCGAGTCCAGCGAGAACACGAGATCGATCACCATGATCTGGAGCAGGACGGAGGCCAGGGTCGCCTTGACTGCGCTGGACTTCTGCTCGTGCGCGCCCTCCAGCGATTGATGGACCTCGGTGGTGCTCTTCCATATCAGGAACAGACCGCCCAGGATCAGGATCAGGTCTCGGCCCGAGATGTCCTGGCCGAGCACCGAAAAAAGCGGAGCGACCAGACCCACGATCCACGCGAGGACCAGCAGCAGTCCGATGCGCATGAACATGGCCATGAACAGCCCGGCCCGCCGCGCGAATTCGCGCCTGGCGGGAGGCAGCTTGTCGACCAGGATGGAGATGAAGATGATGTTGTCGATGCCCAGCACGAGCTCAAGCGCAGTCAAGGTCGCGAAGGCGATCCAGACCTGAGGATTCGTCAAGAGTTCGAGCATGGAAGTTCTTTCGGCACGGCAGCGCCAGGAGAGGGTTGATCGGACGCAGGGACGGAGAATGCCACGCGACTTCCTGGCGGGCTGTCGCGTGGGCAATTCGGGCTGGGCAATGCGACCCCGCCGACGATTCGAGCGCCGCTATCCTACGGCGATCGAGGGATCGTGACGGAGGGGGCCTACTTGCGAGCGGCAACCTCGGGCATCGCCGAGGAGTGGTGATGGGCGATCAGCCATTGGCCGTTCACCCACTCGTAGACGTACGTGTAGCGGGCATGCACCTTCTTGCCGTCCTTGAACTTGAAGGTGTAGGTGCCCACGTCCTGTGCCACATTGCAGCCGATCTTGATGATGCGGTGGTCGATCGTGCCCTGTGGCGCGCTTTTCAGGAACTTGACGAAGTAGTCGCGGATCTCCGCCGGATTGGTGCGCGGCTGGTTCGAAACGGTCGGCAGCAGCACGCCGTCGGTCGCGTAGTTGGCAACGACCTTGTCGGGGTCCAGCGTGCGCAGCGAGTCGTTCCAGCGGTCGAACAGCGCCGCGATCTGCGGCTCGGTGGCCGGCGTGCAAGTCGCCCCGGCGGGCGCTTGCGCGAAGGCAGATGTCGAGATGACGAGGACCGCCGCCGTCGTTGCCGAGAGGGAGAGCGTACGAAGCATGTTCATGGAGTTTTCCTTTTTTGCAATGGACAGTCGATTACCGGGATTTCCGGTACTGCATCGTTGTTGCGATACAGGACTTCATTCTTCGGTATCTCCCTGAACATCACCTGCTGTCCGCCATGAACCCGGCGTGACGCGCACATGAACATCGCATGAACCGCCTCAACCCGGCGCGGCATCCAGCCGGTAACCCAGGCCGCGCACCGTCTTCAGCAACGGAACGGGATGGCCATCGTCGATCTTGGCACGCAGGCGGCGGACATAGACGTCGACGATGTTGGTCAGCGGATCTTCGTTGGTTCCCCAGACATTGGAAAGGATACGCTCTCGGCTGTAGACGCGGCCGGGCGCCGTCATCAACAGCTCGAGGAACGCAAGCTCCTTGGCGGTCAGCGGAACGAGCTTGCCGGCACGGATCACCTCCATGCGCTCCCGGTCGAGAACGAGGTCTGCCACCTGCAGCGTGGTGGCCCTGGGTCTCTGCTCCCGGCCGCGGCGAAGCAAGGCCTCGATGCGCGCCAGGAGCTCCTCGAACGCAAAGGGTTTGGTGAGGTAGTCGTCGGCGCCCAGGCGCAGGCCGCTGACCTTGTCCTCGGTGTTGCTCAACGCGGTGAGCATCAGCACCGGGCACGTGGTGGCCTTCGGCGCGCAGCGTCTGGCACAGCTCTAGGCCGCTCAGGCCGGGGAGCATCAGGTCCAGCAACAGCAGCGACAGATCGCTGCCGCGCGCGAGTTCGAGGCCTTCGGGCCCGGTGCGCGCCAGCTGCACGCGGTAACCCTCGGCGCTCAGGCCTCGCAGCAGAAAGTCGGCGACGCGCGCGTCGTCTTCGACAACCAGGATGTTCATGTTTCTCGGGTCAGGACGGGACGGGGGGACTGTACAGGCGGGGCAATTCGATGCGCACCGTGGTGCCCTGCAGGGGGATGCTCTCGACGTCGATGCGGCCGTGGTGAGCATGCACGATGGCCTGCGCGATCGACAGTCCGATGCCGGTTCCGTCGGCCCGGTGGAGGCGCGCGCGGCGGCCGCGAACGAAGCGCTCGAACACCTGCGGCAACTCGTCCGCATCGATGCCGATTCCCTCGTCGGCCACGACCACCTGTACGCGGCCGTCGATCGGCCGCCAGCTCACCCGCACCGTTGCGTCGTTGCGCGAATAGCGCACCGCGTTGTCGAGCACGATGACAAGGGCCTGCCGGAGCCGGTCGGCATCGGCCTGCAGCATGACCGGGGGCAGGCCGGCTTCGCGGGGCTCGAGCGCAACGCGAACGTTGTGCCGTGCACCCAGCGTCCCCGCCATTTCGGTGGCGTCGCCCAGCAACTCCGACAGGTCGACCGTGCCGAAGCGCATCGCCAACTGGTCTGCCTCGGCCCTGGCGACCAGAAGAAGGTCGTCGATCACGCCGGTGAGCTGCTTCACGCCGCCCACGATGCGCGTCAGCGTCTCCCGGTACTCGGTCGGCGGCCTGTCGGCGCCGCGCAGGGCGATCTCCGCCTCCCCGCGGATCGCGGTGGCCGGCGTGCGAAGTTCGTGGCTGAGATCGGCGAGAAGCTGGCGGCGCCGCTGGTCGATCTGTTGCAATGCCTCGTGCGCGGCGCTCAGTTCGCCGGTGCGCTCCAGCACGGCCTCCTCGAGCCGGCGGCGTGCGGCATCGGCGTCGCGCCGGTGCCGCTGCAGTTCGGCCGCCATCGCATTGAAGTGCTCGGCGACGCGGCCGAACTCGTCGTGCGAACCCAGCGCGATGCGGTGGTCGAGTTCGCCGGCCCGCAAGGCCCGCGTGCCTTCCAGCAGGCGGTCCAGCGGCCGCTGCAGCCGCCGGTTCAGATACAGCGCAAGCACGATGGCGGCCGCTAGCGTGAGGGCGGCCAGGCCGATGGTCTGCTGGCGCAGCTGGTCCAGGCCGCGCTCGGTCGCGGCACGGGCAACAGGCATGACATTGCGCTGCCGTTCGATGGCGCCGTTGATCAACTCGCGCAAGTCGCGGCCGCGCGCCTTGTCGAAGACTTCGTTCAGTTCCTGCCAGACGCTGGCGAACTCGGCGCCACGCTCCAGCGGTGCGAGTTTCAGCAGCCGGGCGCGGACCGCGGCGATGTTGTCGTTGAGCAGGTCGCTGACCGCGACGAGTTGATCGACCTCCGGCGGTATGGGCACGCCTTCGCGTGCCGCGATTCCGCCCCACAGGGAAAGGTCGCGCCGCGCGAGGTTCCGGAGCGTCTCCGTGCTGGCCTGCATGCGCGCCAGCAGGCTGTCGCGCACCTCGGGCGATGCGTTCGCATCCATCAGCTGCTGGGACGCCCAGACGCGCAGCCGTTGCTTGCTGGCCGACAGTTCCAGCAGTTCCGACAGGATGTCGCTGGCCAGCCGGCTGTGCTGGGCGTAGTCGTTGACCCGGTTCGATCCCCAGTAGACGAAACCGGCCTGTATGCAGACCAGCGCGACGAGAACGGCGAAGGCGAGCGACAGGCGGAGGCGAAACATGCGGCGACTTTAGCGCCACGGCACGCGCCAGCGGATGAACAACAGATGAACGAGAGGCTTGCCGCGAAATCAGGAGACGCTCATTTCCAGCGGCGTGGTCTGGAACGCCAACTGCCGCCAGCGGTCGTTCTCCAGGGCCCAGACCTGCATCACGCGCGAGTCGATGCGCACGGTGCCGCTGCCGTCCTTGCGCACGGCCACGAGCAGTTGCCGGCCCGTCATGAGGGCGGTGCCGCCGAGTACCTGGACCTTCAGCTCCGAACGGTCGATCTGCCTGTAGGCGACATGGGTACCGCCCGAGCGGAAGTAGCTTTCGTAGTTGTCGGTCTGGCCCTTGGCGTGAACGTGAACGAGACCCGGATGAAGAATCTCGCGCAGGCGCGCGAAGTCGGCGCGCTTCATGGCGTCGCATCGCTGCGCTTCGAGATCGAGCAGGAGGGATTCGGTGTCGGAGGGCGGGCGGGAGGCGGCTTCGTTCATGGTGTGTGTTCCCGGCAGTGGATGTTTTCGGATGCAGTCGCGCTGGATGTTCTTCTCACGCAGCGAGAGCCGGAGATCGGGTGCCGAGATCCCGGGAGGCGCGTTGCATCAGGGCCCCGGCGTCCTGGAGGGTGCGTGCCACCCCGTAGACCAGGTGATCCGGCCTGACGAGTGCGGCCTCGCATGCATGGCGCTCGAACCAGGCCGCCAGGATGCCGTCGGCTTCGGCCAGCTTCATCACGCCGGGCCCCGTCGCCGCAGCATCGATGCACAGCATCTGCACCCCGAGGCTTGCTGCCGATGTCTCCAGCGCCCGGCGTACCGCCGGATCGGGCGCATGGCGAAGCACCAGCAGGAACCCGGGCTGCAACAGGTCGTCCATCATTTGCGGCGCAACGCCGGGTTCGATGCATCCCATCGCCTGGGGGAAGGGCGTGCCCGCAGGCAACGCGTCGCGGTCGATCAGGCCGTGGCGCACGCCGGGCAACAGGCTCTGGCGCAGCTGCATCCGCACCTGTCCGCCTTGCTGCTCGCGCAGGCGAAGGTCGCGTTCGGCGGCACGCACCGGGTCGCGTTCGCAGATGATCTGGCCCAGTCGCTTGACGGTCGCCGTCACGTCTTCCACCTGGGGCCCGCGCTCGTCGCCATAGCTGTCCAGCAGGCTCTCGGGCGCGCGCTCCTCGAGCACCCATTGGAGCTTCCAGGCAAGGTTGACGGCATCGCGCAAACCCTGGCACATGCCCTGGGCCAGGAAGGGCGGCATCTGGTGCGCGCTGTCGCCTGCCAGCAGCACGCGTCCCTGGCGCCATTGCTCGAGAACCACCGCATGGAAGCGGTAGGTCGCCGCGCGCCAGATGCGTGCGTCCGCGGGCGTGAGCCAGGGGGCGAGCAGCTTCCAGATGGACGCGTGCGGCATCTCGCGCTGCTCGGCCTCGTCGGCCAGCAGCAGGAACTCCCAGCGCCGGTGGGTGCCCGGGCCCACGACGTAGGTACAGGGCCGCGACGGGTGGCAGTACTGGACATTGGTCGCGGGCAGCCGGTCGAGCTTGTCTTCGTCGACGTGCATGTCGACCACGATCCAGGGCTCGTCGAAGTCGAGGCTCTTGAGCTTCAGCCCCATCTGCTTGCGTGTGGGGCTGGTGCCGCCGTCGCAGCCGACGACGTAGCGTGCCTGCAGCTGCGCCTGCGTGCCGTCGGGCCTGCGAACGCCGAGCTGCGCATGGGCCGGCGACTGGCTCAGCTGCAGCACCTCGTGCCCGAGATGGACCGACACGCCGGGAAGCTTGCCGACGGCCTGGCGCAGCGATGTTTCCAGCGCCGGTTGGTTGAACGTGTACGACGGCGCCCACGCCAGCGGGTAGGGCGACGGTCCCATGTCGAAATGCTGGATGGGTTCGCCGTCGCTTCCCTGGTAGATCGTGGGGCGATAGGGCGTCATGTGCGGCGCGAGCGTGCCGGCGATGCCGATTTCCTGGAACACGCGCAGCGCCTCGTGGTCGAGCGCAAAGGCACGCGGCAGCGGGTAGATCTGTTCCGACTTGTCGAAGACCGCAACGCGCAGGCCGCGTTGGCCGAGCAGCGCGGCGAGCGTCGCGCCGACGGGGCCGAAGCCGACGATCGCCACGTCGACGGGTTCTGGGTTCTGTTGGAGCATGGTCGATTCCGAGTGCGTGAATCCAGGATTGTGCATAAAACATATTTTTATGCACCGAGGGTTGTCACCGATGGCCTCGTGCCGCAGGGTCGAAAAGAATGCACAAAACACACTTTGTGCATTCAGTTCCCATCCACAAGGAGACACCATGACGACGATGAAAGCCGCCCGACTGCACAAGGTCGGCGCCCCGATGGAGGTCGAGCAGTTGCCGATTCCCCAACCCGCTGCCAACGACGTCCAGGTGAGGGTTCGTGCGTGCGGCATCGTGCCCAATCTCGGCAACATCCTGGCCAACTGGACGACCTGGTTTCCGGAGCTCCCGCTGCCGCCGCTGCCCGCGGTCTTCGGGCTGGACCCGGCCGGCGAAGTGACGGCGGTCGGCTCCCACGTGCACACGTGGAAGCCGGGCGACCGCGTCTACGTGAATCCGAGCCTCTACTGCGGTGGCTGCCGCGCCTGCCGCAACGGCGACCTCATCAACTGCACGCACTACGCGTTCAGCGGCTACTTCGGTTTCTCGCAGAACTCGCTCAAGCTCTACAAGAACTACCCCTACGGCGGCCTGTGCGAATACATGATCGCGCCGCAGTACGCGCTGGTGAAGCTGCCGGACAACGTGAGCTTCAACCAGGCGGCGCGCTTCGGCTACCTCGGCACCATGTACTCCGCGATGCGCAAGGCGCAGGTCGGCCCCGGCCGAAGCGTGCTGATCAACGGCATCAGCGGCACCCTGGGCATCGGCGGTGCGCTCTTCGGCCTGGCCATGGGCGCCACGCGCATCCTGGGCACCGGGCGCAACCGCGAACTGCTGGAGCGCGTCAAGGCGCTGGCACCCGATCGCATCGAGGTCTTTTCCAGCGCCGACGGCGAGGCGATCGATGCATGGGCCAAGGCGCGCACGGACGGACTGGGGGTGGACACCTTCATCGATGCGCTGGGCCCCGGCGCATCGCACGAGACATTCCAGCAGGGCGTGCGCGCCCTGAAGCGCGGAGGCCGCGCCTACAACATCGGCGCCATCGCAGGCATGGTGGGCATGGACCTGCACACCATGATGGACGAGCAGCAGAGCATCGAGGGCTCGGCCTGGTTCACCGCCGGCGAGGGGCAGGACATGGCCGACATGGCGGAGGCGGGCACGCTCGACCTCTCGGTGTTCGAGCACGTGTGCTATCCGCTGGACCGCATCAACGAGGCGATCTCGGGCATCGCGAGCCGCAACGGCGGCTTCAGCAACTTCGTCATCAACCCCTGAGGCCCATCATGAAAATCAGACGCGTGGTGGCAGGCACGGGCGCCGACGGCAAGGCCCGGGTGCTCTCGGATGGCGTTGCGCCGCGCAGCGTCGAGTTCACGACCCTGCCCGGCCATGCTGCGGCGCTGCTGTGGGCGACGGAGGCCGCCGACACCGTGGGCGCGGGCGCCGCAGCTGACCGTACGCCGGAGGCAAGCTTCGCGCCGGCCGCGGGCGGCACCCGCGTCATGATGGTCAGGTTCCCGCCCGACGCGGTGATGATGCGCGCCGAGTTCGATGCGGCCGCCTTCGGCGCCGAGGCCAGCCGCCTGGTGCCCGGCCTGGCCGAAACTTTCGAGCCCGACCACCCGGGCATGCACACCACCGACAGCATCGACTACGACATCGTGCTCGAAGGCGAGATCACGCTCGAGCTGGACGACGGCGCGCAGGTGCTGCTGTGCCGGCACGACGTCGCCGTGCAGCAGGGCAACCGGCATGCATGGCGCAACCTCGGCGACAAGCCCGCGACCATGCTGTTCGTGCTGGTGGGCGCGAGGCGCGCAGGCGGTGGAGGATGAAGGCCCATGCATAAAATTGTTTCCATGCGCAAACAGGAAACCCCACCCGTCCACGAACCGCTGCTGGTCGAACAGGCCTTCACGCGCTTGCGGCAAGACGTTCTGACCGGTACCTTCGAAGCCGGCACCAAGCTCAAGCTCGACGAACTCCAGTCGGCCTACGGTTATTCGAGCAGCCCGTTGCGCGAGGCGCTCAGCCGGCTGGCGCAGGAGGGGCTGATCCGCGCCGACGAGCGCCGTGGCTTCCGCGTGGCACCGATCTCCGAAGACGACCTGGCCGACATCACGCGCATGCGCGTCATGCTCGACGTGCCGGCGCTGCGGGAAGCCATCGCCCACGGCGACGATGCCTGGGAGGCGGACCTGCTGGCCGCGTACCACCGCCTGGAGAAGGTCGAGTCACGCCTGAGCGACGGGCCGGTCATTCTCGACAACGACTGGTCGCAGCTGCACCGTGCCTTCCACCTCGCACTGCTGGCTGCATGCCCCTCGTCGCGCCAGCGTGTCTGGGGCGCAAGCCTGTTCGACCAGGCGGAGCGCTACAGGCGGTTTTCCGCCCGCCACAGGAAGACCGCACGCCGCAAGTCGAACGAGCACCGGAAGATCATGGACGCGACATTGCGCCGCGACGCGGACACGGCCTGCGCCTTGCTCGAGGAGCACATCCAGAGCACGCAGCGCAACGTGCTGGCCGCCCTCCAGGCAGTTCAGGCCGCGGAGTCGTAGGGGGCACCCCTGTGCAAAACCCTTCCGTTGCCGATTTCCCCGTCTTCGACAGTTCCGACTTCAGCGGGGAGGAAGACGCGTTCTATTTCGACCTGGTGCGGCTGGAGGATCGGCCCGACATACCGCGCGGCTTTCCGCACCGCCACAACTACTATCACCTGCTCTGGATGAGCGAGGTCGACGGCACGCACCTGGTGGATTTCGAGAGCTTCGACGCGCGTGCGAACACCGTGTTCTTCGTTTCGCCGGGGCAGCTTCACGGCTGGCACTCGACGGTGCCGCCCAAGGGCTTCGCCATCAACTTCAGCCCCGAGTTCTTCGTCCAGATGTTCCCGCGTTCCGACGAGATCGCGCAATACCCGTTCTTCCACATCGCGGCGGATGCACCGGTGCTCTACCTCAGCCCCTCCCAGCACGAAGAGCTGCTGCCGCTGCTGTTGGCGATGGAGAAGGAGGTCCAGGGCAAGGAGACGGGGCGCCTGGACATCGTGCGCTCCTACCTCCTCGTGCTGCTGACCCGGCTGCGCAGGTTCTATCCGGAGCGCAGCGCCCACGGCGGCTCCCCGCAGAGCTACTCGCTGACCAGGCGCTTCAAGCTGCTGGTCGACCAGCACTACCTCGACTTCGGTCCGCTGCGCGACTACGCGGACAAGTTGCACGTCACGGAGCGCCAGCTCAACGACGCCGTCAAGCGCACGCTCGGCAAGACCGCGGGGCAGGTCGTGCACGAGCGGCTGGTGCTGGAGGCCAAGCGGCTGCTGAGCAACACGGCGATGGGGGTTGCGGAAATCGCGTTTCATCTCCACTTCGAAGACCATGCCTACTTCAGCCGCTTCTTCAAGAAGCACACGCAGCTGACGCCGGGCGAATTCAAGAAGCGGTACGGCACGCCGCGCTGACGTCCGGGCTGGGAAAAAAGTACCAAACGGGTTCGCAATCGTCCTACCACCTCGTGGGGGCGGCTGCTTAGAGTTCATCCCTCCTCAACTCCACCGCCGCGATGGCGGTTCGATCGCCGGCGATGAACGACTCCCCCCAACTTCGTACCGGCGGCCAGCTGATCGTCGACGCGCTGCTCGCGCAAGGCGCCGACACCGTGTTCTGCGTGCCGGGCGAAAGCTACCTCGACGTGCTGAACGCGCTCTACGCGCAGCAGGACGCCATGCGCGTCGTGGTCTGCCGCCACGAGGGCGCGGCCGCCTTCATGGCCGAGGCGCACGGCAAGCTCACCGGCCGCCCCGGCATCTGCATGGTGACACGCGGCCCCGGGGCGACCAACGCGAGCATCGGCGTGCATACGGCCTTCCAGGACTCGACGCCGATGATCCTGCTGATCGGCCAGGTCGGGCGCGACATGATCGAGCGCGAGGCCTTCCAGGAAATCGACTACCGGCGCATGTTCGGTCCCTTCGTGAAGTGGGTGGCGCAGATCGACGACGCGGCGCGCGTGCCCGAGCTCATGGCGCGCGCCTGGTCGGTCGCGATGTCCGGCCGCCCCGGCCCGGTGGTGCTCGCGCTGCCCGAGGACATGCTGACCGACTCCGCCTTTGCCGTGGTGGCGCCGCGCGTCGAGGTGCCGCAGTCGCACCCCGCGCCCGATGCGATGCGTCGCTTGCGCGAGCAGCTCGCCGCTGCGCAGCGGCCGCTGCTGCTGCTCGGCGGGCCGGGCTGGAGCGCCGATGGCCGAGAGGCCATCGAGCGTTTTGCCGTGCAGAACGGCCTGCCGGTGGCCTGTGCCTTTCGGCGGCAGGACCTGTTCGACAACCGCCACCCGCAGTACGTCGGCGAGGTCGGCATCGGCGTCAATCCCGAGCTGGCCAAGGCCGTGCGCGAGGCCGACCTGCTGATCGCCGTGGGCACCCGGCTCGGCGAGATCGTGACCGGCGGCTACACGCTGCTCGAGGTGCCCGTGCCGCGCCAGCGCCTCGTGCACGTGCTGGCCTGCGCCGAGGAGCTGGGGCGTGTGTACCAGCCGGCGCTCAAGGTGTCGAGCAGCCTCGACCCGTTCGCCGCGGCCGCGGCCGAACTGCCACCGGTCGATGCGGCGCCCTGGCGCGAGTGGCTCGGCCGGCTGCGCGGCAACTACGAGCGCTACACGGCGCCGTCGACGCGCCAGGCGAAGCTCGACCCGGCCCGCGTCATCCAGGCGCTCGCCGAGACGCTGGAGCCCGATGCGATCCTCACCAACGGCGCCGGCAACTACAGCGCCTGGGCGCACCGCTACTACCCGTTCTCGCGGCCGCACACGCAGCTCGCGCCCACCAGCGGCGCGATGGGCTACGGCGTTCCGGCCGCCATCGCGGCCAAGCTGCAGCATCCCGCCCGCCAGGTGATCTGCCTGGCCGGCGACGGCTGCTTCCTGATGACCTCACAGGAGCTCGCGACCGTCAGGCGCCACGACCTCGCCATCGTCTTCATCGTCTTCAACAACGGCATGTACGGAACGATCCGCATGCACCAGGAAGTGAACTACCCGGGCCGGCCGATCGGCACCGACCTGTGCAACCCCGATTTCGTGCTGTACGCCCAGTCCTTCGGCCTGCATGCCGAGCGCGTGGCGCGCAGCGAGGACTTCGCGCCGGCGCTGCAGCGCGCGCTGGCCGGCGGCGGCGCCGCACTCATCGAACTCGTCATCGAGCCCGAGATCCTGACGCCGCGCGCCACCCTCAGCGAGCTGCGCGAGAAGGCCCTGCGCGCCGCGGCCTGAACGACTTTTTCGACAACCAGGAGACAAGACATGAACACATTGCTGCGGGCTTCGGCCCTGGTGGCACTGGGTGCCTGCGCGCTMGTGCAGGCCCATGCGCAGGGCGCGACCGATTTCCCGGTGCGCCCGATCCGGATCGTGGTGCCCTTCGCCGCCGGCGGCGCCACCGACGTGATCGCCCGCGTGGTGGGGCAGAAGGTTTCGGACCAGCTCGGCCAGCCTGTCGTCGTCGACAACAGGGCCGGGGCCAACGGCAACATCGGCGCCGTGGCGGTGGCCCGCGCCGCACCCGATGGCTACACCATCCTGATGGCGACCTCGAGCCACGCGATCAACGCGACGCTCTATCGCAAGCTCGACTACAGCCTGACGAAGGACTTCGCCGCGCTGTCGAACCTGGCCTCGGTGCCGCTGGTGCTGGTGGTGAACCCGGAGGTGCAGGCGCGCAGCGCGGCCGAGTTCGCTGCTTTCGCGAAGGCGGCCGGCGACAAGGTCAATTTCGCCTCCGGCGGCACCGGCACCGCTGCCCATCTGTCCGGGGAGCAGTTCAACACGCTCGTCGGCGCGCGGATGCTGCATGTGCCCTACAAGGGCGGCGCGCTCGCCCAGACCGACCTGATCGGCGGCCAGGTGCAGGCGATGTTCGCGAACCTGCCCGAGGTGCTGACGCAGGTGCAGGCCGGCAAGCTGCGGCCGCTGGCGGTCACCGGCAAGGCCCGCCGCGCCAACCTGCCCGCGGTGCCCACCTTCGCCGAGGCCGGCTACCCGCAGATGGATGCGCGCTCCTGGTTCGGCCTTTTCGCGCCGGCCGGCACCCCGGCGCCGGTGGTGGCCAGGCTCTCCGCATCCATCGCGCAGGCGGTGGCCGACCCGGCCGTGCAGGCACGCCTCAAGGAACTCGGCGCCGACCCCATCGGCGACCGGCACGAGGCCTTCCAGCCCTTCGTCGCCCAGGAAGTGACGCGATGGGGCGCCCTGGTGGCGCGCTCAGGCGCCACCGCAGACTGATTTTTTCGACAACCCCGCTCCCGAAGAAGAAGGAACCGCATGCTCTACGACGTCCGCACCTACACCTGCCGCCCCGGCACGCTCAAGCGCCACCTGGCGCTCTACGCCGAGCACGGCTTCGACACACAGCGCCGCCACCTGGGCGAGCCGCTGGCCTACCTGCAGACCGAGACCGGCAACGTCAACAGCTACACCCATATCTGGGTCTTCGCCGACGCGGCCGACCGCGCCGCCAGGCGCGCGGCCATGCAGCGCGACCCGGCATGGGCGAGCTACCTCGAGAAAAGTGCGCAGGCCGCGTACCTCGTGTCGCAGGAGACGCGACTGATGGTGCCGACGGCCTTCTTCAAGCCCTGATTCACGTTTCTGATTTCCTTTTCACGGACCACGGACACAGCGCATGCAGGACTACCGGCGATTCTTCGATCTCACCGACAGGACAGCCGTGGTAATCGGCGCGGCGTCGGGCATCGGTCAGGCTTCGGCGCATGCCCTGGGCTCGCTGGCCGAGCACACGCTGTCGGCGCACGGGCGCATCGACATCGCGGCGGCCGCGCCGGCCCTCAACATCCGCAAGCTCCTCGTCGACTGCACCGACGAGGAGTTCGACCAGGTCGTGAACCTGAACCTCAAGGGCATCGAATTTGTTATGAGAAATAGTTAACAAAAGAACGTCAACAACTGTGTCTTGGTCTTTGGTGATCAGGGGGGCGCCAACAGAATTTGTTCACTTTTTGAAACACTCATTTCAGGGCATGAACAAATGAACACTTCCTATGGCTCCCCACCGAGCAGCCGCGGCGAGACATCGCACGTTGCACGTACCGCGTTGGCAGTTGCGGTCCTCACGCTGCTGGGCGCGGCCGGTACTGCGCAGGCGCAAGTCAAGATCGGCGCCAACCCCCTGGGCATCAATCCTGGTTCCGTGCTCGAACTCGAAAGTCCCAATCGCGGCTTCCTTGTCACACGCATCGCCCTGACCGACCGCAACACCTGGGGCCTCAACGGCAACCAGCCTGTCGAAGGCATGGTGGTCTACAACAGCACGGAAACAACGGGGGTCAACGGTCTGCAAGCGGGCCTGGCCGTCTGGAAGAACGGCCAGTGGATCAGCGTGGACGAGACCCCGTACTTCCATACCAACTCCACCCTGGCCGGCAATTCGACCTTGGCGAATTCCGGCGCGACCGGCGCCAACTCCGTCGCTGTCGGTCCCAATGCGGTGGCCGCCGCCGCGCAGGGGGTGGCCATCGGCGCGGGGACCAGCGTGACCCAGGCCGGCGGCGTCGCGCTCGGCGCCGGCTCGGTCGCGTCCACCGCCGCAGGCGTGGCCGGCTATGTACCGCCGACGGCCACGGACTCGCAACGCATCGCGATCGGCGCGACCACCAGCACGCTGGCGGCCGTGTCGGTGGGCGACGCGGCCAACGGCCAGTTCCGCCAGATCACCGGCGTGGCCGCGGGCGCGGCCGACAGCGACGCGGTGAACGTCTCGCAACTGAGGGCGGTGCAAGGCACGGTGGCGGTGATCGACCAGTCGACCGTCAAGTACGACACCAACGTGGACGGCACCACCAACTACAACAGCGTGACCATGGGCGGCAGCAACTCGACCGGCCCGGTGGCGGTCCACAACGTCGCCAACGGCGTTGCGCCCAACGACGCGGTCAACGTGAACCAGCTCAACGGCGCGGTCGGCGCCATCAACAACCGCATCAACGCACTGGACGACAAGGTCAATGCCAACACCCGGATGCTCTCGGGCGGTATCGCGGCCTCGGCAGCGATGGCGGTGGTCACGCCGGTGGAGCCGGGCCGCTACCACGTGAGCGGGGCCGTGGCCGGCTACAACGGCCAGGCCGGCATCGGCTTCAACCTGCTCAAGCGCTCGGACAACGGACAGACCACCCTGCATGCCGGCGTGGGCTGGGGGTCCGGTGGCAGCAAGGCCATCGTGCGCGTGGGCTTCGGGTTCTCGTTCGACTGACCGGCAAGAGGGGCAACATCCATGAAAAAACAGAACACGATCCAATTCTTCGCGCTGGCCGCGCTGGCGGCAATGCTGGGCGGCTGCGCCTCGAGCGCCAACAACACGCCCGATCGGGCGGCCGCAACGCCGGCCGCCAACGAATCCGTGGGCTTTCCCGACGCGGGCAGCGCCTGGCTCAAGGGCGGAACCTTCATCGACGTGGAACAGCTGCGCCGCATCGGCCGCGGCATGACGAAGAACCAGGTGCGCGAGCTCCTCAGCTACCCGCATTTCAGCGAGGGCCTGTTCGGCCCGAAGGAATGGGACTACCTGTTCAACTTCCGCACCGGCCGCGGCGACGAGTTCGTCACCTGCCAGTACAAGGTGGTCTACAAGGACGGCGTCACCGACGCGATGTACTGGAAGGACCCGGCCTGCGCGGGCTACCTCCAGCCCAAGGTCAGCGAGGTGGTGCGGCCGGTGGCGGCCGCGGCCGCACCGCAGCGGTTCAAGGTCGCAGCCGACGCGCTCTTCGCTTTCGACAAGTCGGGCACGGCCGATATGCTGCCCGGGGGACGCAAGCAGCTCGACGAACTGGCGGCCCAGCTCAAGGGCCAGTACAAGCGCTTCGATACGGTCACCGTCATCGGCCACACGGACAGGTTGGGCGGCGACGCCTACAACCAGGCGCTTTCGATCGCGCGCGCAGCCACGGTGCGCGACTACCTGATCGCGCAGGGCCTGCCGCAGTCGGCGCTGCGGGCCCTCGGTGTCGGCAAGACGCAGCCGCTGGTCCAGTGCGCCGACAGCGCGCAACGCACCCCACTCATTGCCTGCCTGCAGCCCAACCGGCGCGTGGAACTCGAAGTCACTGGTGAACGATAAATTGTCATTGCCCCGCGGCACCATCGACGAGATCGCTGTCTGCGTTGTCCGGACGAGGACGCAACAACGCGGCGCATTGCAGGGGGCGCCGTGCGGGAATCGTCCGTGAGCTACAAGTCCAGCGCCGCCCAAGCGGCGCGCAGACGCATCGCACTGCTTGAAGACTCCCCCGCCGAAGCGCAGGCGGTGATGGAACTTCTGGTCAATAACGGCCATGAGGTCGTGCATCAAAAGAGAGGGGAAGCCTTCCTCGAGATGCTGCAACGCGACAGCTTCGACATCCTCATTCTCGACTGGTCCGTGCCGGATCTGTCGGGCTACAGCGTGCTGCGCCGTGTGCGCGACGACCTTCGCTCCAACGTGCCGGTGCTGATGCTCACCGCACGGGGCGGCGAGTTCGAGGTGGTGCAGGCGCTCAACGGGGGGGCGAACGACTACCTCGTGAAGCCGTGGCGACCGTTCGAACTGCTGGCCCGCCTTCAGGTGCTCCTGCGCAGCGTGGGCTCGCAACCTGTCGAGCCGCGCGACGACGAGATCGAGGGCTGGCATTTCAGTGCCGCGCGGCAGACCATCCGGAACGGCGCCGAAGAGTTCCGCCTGCCGCTCAGGGAGTTCGAGGTTGCCCGCCTGCTGTTTCGCCACCTGGGGCGGCCGCTGTCGCGCGAGCACCTGAACCAGGCGCTGTGGGCGGGACAGGCGGCATCGCGCACGATCGACACCCATGTATCGCGCGTGCGAACCCGCCTGGGATTGACCATCGACAGAGGGTTCCAGTTGCAGGCGGTCTACGGTTTCGGCTATCGGCTGGACCGCATCGCATGACTGCAAGCAGATGGTCGGCCGTTGCCTGTCTGTGCCTGCCCATGGCCCTCGCCGCCCAACCGGCACCGCCCTTGCAAGCCCCGGCCCCGCACGTCGTGCAGCCTGGAGAAACCTTGTGGGGCATTTCGCGGCAGCACTTCGGCCGGCCGCTGCTGTGGCCCTCGATCCAGCAGCGCAACGGCGTGGGCGAGCCGCGGCAGCTGCCGGTCGGCAAGGTCCTGCATTTCGCCGATGGGGAGACGCATGCTGTTGTGGTGGCTGTCAGCGGCGATGTGCGTGCCGAGTCCGGCGGCAGCAGCGGCGCAGCGCAACCCGCCATGCGGCTTCCCGAGGGCGCGCGGGTGCGCACCGGGCCCGGCAGCTTCGTCACGCTGCGGCTGCCCGATGGTTCGCTGTGCACGCTGCCGTCGAACTCCACGGTCCGGCTGGTCCGCTTTTTCGATGCGGCGGGGCGCGCCGCCGCGTTGCTCGACCTGCAGGCGGGCGAGGTCGAATCGCGTGTGCCCCCCCGTGCAGTTCCGTCGGGCCAGGACACGTTTCGCGTGCGCACGCGCATGGCGACCGTGGGCGTGCGCGGCACCCACTTCCGCGTGAACCTGGCCGACGGGCGCCGCGTGGCGGTGAGCGTGCTGGAGAGTCGCATCGTGGTCCGCACGGCAACACAGCCGGACCTCTTGCTGTCGGCACCGCAGGGGGTGGTCATCGACGAAGGCCCGCAGGGCGGTGTCGTTCAGGAACTGCTGCCGGCCCCCGCATGGATCGATGCGGGCCTGCCGCAAAACCAGCCCGCCGTTCTGCTGGCGTGGACCGAAGTGAGCGGCGCTGCCGGCTACCGCGCGCAACTCGCACACGATGCCGAATTCCTGGACCTGGTGGCCGAGCGGCATGTGGTGCGCTCCGGTCCGCGCGAACTGGCGCTGTTCGACGGGCTCCCCTTCGGGAGCTATTTCGCGCGGGTGGCGGCCGTGACGCCGGAAGGCATCGAGGGGCAGGTGACGGTCAGCGGCTTCTCGCGGGCGTCCGCATCGGCATCGCTGGGCGGCCGGATGCGTTGGATCGCCGCCAGCAACGAGATCGAATTCGGCTGGAACCCGATCGCCGACAGCACCTATGGCCTGGAGATTGCCGAGGACGCGGCCTTCACGCGCGTGATCGTGCGGGCCGACGGCCTGCGCGGTCACGCGGTGCGGGTGCAGGCCTTGCCGCCGGGCCAGTATTTCTGGCGCGTTCGCGCCGACACGGTTGCACAAGGCCAGCATTCGGAGACGGTCGGCCCGGTGCTGCCCCTGCTGGTCGAGGGAGTGCGCTGATTGCCCGCAAAGGTTGCGCTTTACGCAGCACGCCGCCTGCGGCGCGAATGGCTCGCGTGCCTGCTGATCGTGCTGGCCTTCGCCGGACTGATGCAGCGGGGCCAGGTGCTGGAGCGGTTCGACCTGGCCCTGTACGACGGCCTGCTGCAGCGCGACACCCGGCCCGCCCACCCCGACATCCTGATCGTGGCGGTGGACAACGCCAGCCTGCGCGCGCTGGGCCGCTGGCCCTGGCCGCGCGACGTGCACGCGCGGCTGGTGCGGCGCCTCGCCGCAGCTGCGCCGCGCGCGGTGGCCTTCGACATGCTGTTCACCGAAACGGCCACCGAGCCCCGTGCCGATGCGGATTTCGCGCAGGCCCTGGAGGCCCTGAGGGCCGTCAGCCCGGTGTTCCTGCCGGTGAGCGTGCACACGCCGCCGGCGAGCGGGCAGGTGCCCGAGGCGTTGCGCCCGCTGCCGCTGCTGGAGCGGGCGGTCACGGGGCTGGGCCATGTGCATGTGGTGCTCGACGACGACAGCGTGGTCCGCAGCCTGTACCTGCGCGAGGGCACCGAGGGCCGGCGCTGGCCTTCCCTGTCCCTGGCGCTGGCGCAGGCCAGCGGTGTCCCCGCGCCCGCACCCAGGGCTGCCGCCGACGAACCGCCCGACGGCACGGGCTGGCTGCGCACATCGCGCATGCTGATCCCCTTCTCCGGCCCGCCGGGGCACCACAAGGCCGTGCCCTACGTGAGCCTGCTGAACGGCGAGGTGCCCGACGCCGCACTGCGCGGCAAGACCATCCTGGTGGGCCTGACCGCCACCGGCGTCGGCGACCAGTACCCGACGCCCTTCTCCAGCGGCTCGGGCCTGATGCCGGGCGTCGAGATCAGCGCCGCGGCGCTGGACGGCCTGCTGGGAGGCCGTACTCTCGTGGCGGCCGGCCCGTGGCTGCAGACCGTTGCCGCAGCGCTCGCGCTGCTGGGCTGGATGGTCTGGCTGTGGCGCTCGGGGCCGCAGACCGGGCTGCTCGGCCTGTCGGTTTTCGGCCTGCTGGCCCTCGCGGCCACCACCGTGCTCCAGCTGCACTGGCGCCTGTGGCTGCCGGTGGGCCTCTGGCTGCTGGCCGCCTTGCTGGGCTACCTGCTGTGGAGCTGGCGCCGGCTGATGGTGCTGCTGGCCGACCTGTACCGGCGGGCCGATGCCATGCACGCCGGATCGGCCCTGCCGGCGCGGGACGGCTGGCAGCACGTGGTCGAGGCGCTCGACCGCGGCTTGCAGGCCGAGCAGCAGGCCCAGCGCCAGCGCACCGAGGCCCTGCAGTTGCTCTCACACGACCTTCGCGCGCCGCAGTCGGCGGTGCTGGCGCTGCTGCGCACGCAGCCGCCGCGCAACGCCGAGAGCGTCGAGCTGTACGCGCGCATCGAGCGGCAGGTGCAGACCACGCTCTCGCTGGCCGACGACTTCGTGCTGCAGCTGCGCGCCGAGGGTGAGGACTACGTGTGGATGGAGGTCGACCTGGCGCAGCTCCTGAGCGAGGTGTACGAGCGGGCCTGGCCGCTCGCGCGGGAGAAGGGCATCCGGCTCGCGCTCGTGCTGCCGCAGCCGGAGCCGCAGGCCGACGAGGACAGCGCCTGCTGGCTGCAGGCGGAGCCCCGCCTGCTCGGGCGGGCGCTGTTCAATCTGCTGGAGAACGCGGTCAAGTACGCACCGCCGGGCAGCCGCGCGGAGATCGCCCTGGCGTGGAAGCCGGGCCAGGCGGCCGTGGTGACGGTCCGCGACGAGGGCGAGGGCATCCGGGCTTCGGACCTGCCTCGCCTGTTCGAGCGCTACAGCCGCTTCCAGCAGAAGGACGGCGTCGAGGGCCACGGGCTGGGCCTGAGCCTGGTCAGGACGGTGGTCGAGCGCCATGGCGGCTCGGTCGCCGTCAGCAGCACGGTGGGGCAGGGCACGACGTTCAGTGTCACCCTGCCGGGGGATCGAGCGGTCTAGAAAAAAGAAGCGGCGTGGCGCGAACTTCGTTCAGCAACGGCCCTTTTTCGCCTGTCCCGGAGGGCAGTGATAGCCGCCATGGCGGTCGCCGTCATGGTCGTCGTGCCGGTCGTACTGGCGTCTTTCCTCGCGTTCGGCGCGGCGTTCCGCACGGCGCCAGTCGCCTTCCCTCCAGCGCCAGCCGCCATCGGCGCGCACCCATTGGCCCGGCGCATAGGCGTAGTCCGGCCGTGCGGCCACGAAGTAGCCGGGGCGCCAGGCGTAGGCGCGCTCGTTCCATTGCCAATGCCCAGGCACCCAGACCTGGCCGGGCCGTGGGCCGGGCATGCTTTCGTAGCGGGGTGCTGGCGGGGCCATCTGGACGATGCCGGGCACGTTGATGTTGACAGACACCTGTGCCAGCGCAGGCAAGGCGGATGCGGCCATCGTGGCGGCCAGCAGGATGTTGGTGATCCTCATGAGAGTCCCCGTGGTTGTGTTGTGACTGGACTTTAACAACGCATCACGGCGAAAAACGAAGACAGGGTCGGTCCCGCACGAATCCTCATCCGGCGGCGAGTGGAAACTCCTCCGCGCTGAAGACCGTATGGAACACGGTGCCGTCGAACATCTCGAGAAGGCCCTTGGAAACCTCGCGGCTTTCGTAGCGCACGGGCGAATCGAGCGCCCGCGCGATGTCCTCGCGGCTGGCATAGCGGATCGCCAGCACCATCGCCAGTTCCGGGTCGCTCACGTCGCTTTCCAGCTGCCGCAGTACGCGCACTTCCAGCGCGCCGGGGAAGCGGGTCCACAGCGGCACGAGCTTCTCGTGCACGTAGCGGGTGAAAGTCTCTTCCAGGCCGGGCTTGACCTGTCCCTTGAAAAACGCGCAGCGGATGAACATGGTTTCCTTCTTTCCTGTATTCGGTAGCTTGTGAGCCGGTGTGCGTTCAGCCGCGGGCATAGCCGTTGAACTGCCGCATCATGGCCGCCGTGTCTTCGGGCCCGAGCCCGGCCGCCACGAAGGCGCGATGCAGCTCCGAGACCACGCCCGTCAGCGGCAGCGGCAGGCGCTGGCCTTGCGCAAAGGCCTGCACCGCCTCGAGGTCCTTGAGCATGTTGTCGATGCGGCCGGTGGGCGTGTCGTCGCGCGAGGCCATCTTGGGTCCGAACTCGCGCAGGATCTGGCTGTCGGCCCGTCCGCCGGCCAGTGCGGCCGCCAGTTTCGACGCGTCGACGCCGCCGGCCTCCGCCAGGCGAACCGCCTCGGCCACGGCCTGGAAGCCGATCGCGCAGAGCAGCTGGTTGACCAGCTTGGTGGTCTGGCCCGCGCCGCTCTCGCCCATGTGGGTGTAGTTGGCGCACAGGCTGTCCATGACGGCGCGCGCACGCGCCACGTCGTCGGCAGTGCCGCCCGCCATCACCGTGAGTTGCCCGAGCAGCGCCTTGGGCGCGCCACCCGACAGCGGCGCGTCCACGAAGCCCATGCCGGTGCGCTCGCGCAGCGCCTGCGCGAGCCGGCGCGTGGAAGGCGGATCGATGGACGACATGTCGATCAGCAGGCGCCGCGCATCCGCCGGCGTCGCGGCGGCCACGCCGGCTTCGCCGAAGACCGCGCGCTCCACCACGGCCGCGGCGTTGAGGCTGGTGATGACGAAGTCGCTCGCCGCAGCCGCTTCAGCCGCGGTGTTCGCGGCTGAAGCGCCTTGCTGTTTCAGGGCGTCGACCTTGGCCGTGTCGAGGTCGAATACGTTCACCGCATGGCCGCAGTCGAGCAGCCGGCGCGCAATGGCCGAGCCCATGATGCCGACGCCGATCACGGCCACGCGCTGGCCCGGCACGCTCATGCCGGGCGGCATCAGAGGCTGGCGGTGATGCCGCCGTCCACGTAGAGGATGTGGCCGTTGACGAAGCTCGACGCATCCGAGGCCAGGAAGATGGCCGCGCCGCCCAGTTCCTGCACATCGCCCCAGCGGCCGGACGGCGTGCGGCCCGAGAGCCACGCGGTGAAGGCTTCGTCGGCCACCAGCGCCTGTGTCAGCTCGGTCTTGAAGTAGCCCGGCCCGAGGCCGTTGACCTGGATGCCGTGCTTGCCGAGGTCGATCGCCATGCCCTTGGTGAGCATCTTCACCGCGCCCTTGGTGGCGGCGTAGGGCGCAATGCCGGGGCGGCCCAGCTCGCTCTGCACCGAGCAGACGTTGATGATCTTGCCGCGCTTGCGCTCGATCATCCGCTGCGCCACGAAGCGGCCGACGAAGAACACGCTGTCGATGTTGGTGGTGGTGATCTTGTGCCAGGCGTCGATCGGAAACTCGGCGAAGGGGCCGCGGTGCTGCATGCCCGCGTTGTTGACGAGGATCTCGATCGGGCCGATCTCGGCCTCGATGCGGGCGATGCCGGCTTCCACCGCAGCGGCGTCGGTGACGTCGAAGGCCACCGCTTCGGCGGCCACGCCTTGGGCGCGCAAGGCGTCGCGGGCGGCCGCGAGCGAGGCGGCATCGCGGGCATTCAGAACGACGCGCGCGCCGGCCGAACCCAGCGCCGCGGCCAGCGCAAAGCCGATGCCCTTGCTGGAGCCGGTGATGAGGGCGATGCGCCCGGACAGATCGAACAGTTTCAAGAAGCACTCCTGGAATGGACGCGGACCCGTACGCACGGTGGACAGGTTGAATACGTTACCGGTATCTTATTTGATCGTCAACCGGTGAAACCTGTGTTGCGCTGCGGTACGATGCGCTATTAAAGTTACCGGTATCTAATTCCGGACCGATCCCGCAGGAGAACCGCTTGACCGCCACCTCGACATTCCCGCATGTGCTGATGCCAGGCCCCTACCCGGAATGGGACATGGCGCCGATGCAGGCGGCCTACACCCTGCACCGCCTGTGGGAGGCGCCGGACCGGCAGGCCTTCGTTGCCGAGCATGCGCCGGACATCCAGGCGATCGCGACCCGGGGCGAACTGGGCGCGAACGCCGAGCTCATCGCATCGCTGCCGAAGCTGGAACTGATCGCCTGCTACGGCGTGGGCACCGACGGCATCGACCTGGCCGCCTGCCGCGCGCGCGGCATTCGCGTCACCAACACGCCCGACGTCCTCAACGGCGACGTGGCCGACCTCGCCGTGGGGCTCACCCTGGCGCTGCAGCGGCGCATTCCGGCCGGCGACCGGTTCGTGCGCAGCGGCGAATGGTCGAAGGGCCCGATGCCGCTGGCGACACGCTTCTTCGGCCAGCGCATCGGCATTGCCGGCATCGGGCGCATCGGCAGCACCATCGCGCGGCGGCTTTCGGGTTTCGAGATGGAACTCGGCTACTTCAGCCGCACGCCGAAGGACGACAGTCCGCACCGCCACTTTGCCAGCCTGCCGGCGATGGCCGACTGGTGCGACGTGCTCATCGTCATCCTGCCCGGCGGCGAGGCCACGCGCGGCATCGTCAACGCCGAGGTGCTGCAGGCGCTCGGCCCGCGCGGCTGGCTGGTGAACGTCTCGCGCGGCACCACCGTGGACGAGGCCGCGCTGCTGCAGGCGCTGGAGCAGAAGACCATCGCGGGCGCGGCGCTCGACGTCTTCCTCAACGAGCCGCGCATCGACCCGCGCTTCGCGGCACTCGACAACGTGGTGCTTCACCCGCACCATGGCAGCGGCACCGAAGAGACGCGCCGCGCCATGGGCGAACTGGTGCGCCGCAACCTGCAGGCGCACTTCGGTGGCTTGCCGCTCATCACTCCCGTGGCCTGAAGGAAAAATCCCATGCGTATGCGCTGTATGTGCCTCGTCATCCACGCCCCGGACGACCTGCGCCTCGACGAACAGGATGCCGGCGAGATCGGCCCGGGCCAGGTGCTGGTGAAGGTCGGCATGGGCGGCATCTGCGGCTCCGACCTGCACTACTTCCACAACGGCGGCTTTGGCACCGTGCGCATCAAGGAGCCGATGGTGCTGGGCCATGAAGTGGCCGGCACCGTGGTGGCCGTGGCGCCCGGCGTCGAGAGCGTCCGCATCGGCGACAAGGTGGCCGTCAATCCCAGCCGGCCGTGCGGCGCCTGCAAGTTCTGCCTCGAAGGGCTGCCCAACCAGTGCCTGGAGATGCGCTTCTACGGCAGCGCGATGCGCACGCCGCATGTGCAGGGCGCCTTCCGCAACATGCTGCTTTGCGAGGCCACGCAGTGCGTGAAGGTGGCCGAGCATGTGCCGCTGCGTCTCGCGGCACTCGCCGAGCCGTTCTCGGTGGGGCTGCATGCGGTGTCGCGCGCGGGCTCGCTGCTGGGCAAGCGCGTGCTGGTGTCGGGCTGCGGCCCCATCGGCGTGCTGGCCATTGCGGCGGCGCGTGTGCACGGCGCCGCCGAGATTGTTGCCACCGACGTGATCGACGAGCCGCTTGCGATCGCGCGCGCGATCGGTGCCGACAGCACCGTCAATGTCGCGCAGGACAAGACCTGGGTGTCGCGCTACGCGGCCGACAAGGGTACTTTCGACGTGATGCTCGAATGCTCGGGCAACGAGCGCGCCCTGCGCGACGGCCTCGAGGTGATGCGCCCGCGCGGCGTCGTCGTGCAGCTGGGCCTGGGCGGCGACGTGAGCATTCCGCAGAACATGGTGGTCGCCAAGGAGCTCAGCATCTGCGGCTCCTTCCGCTTCCATGCCGAGTTCGCGCTTGCGGTGCGGCTCATCAACGAAGGGCGTGTGGATCTCTCACCGGTGGTGTCGCACACCTTCCCCATGCTGCAGGCGCGGCAGGCCTTCGAGCTGGCGAGCGACCGAAAGCAGGCGATGAAGGTGCTGATCGACTTCGCGGACGCATAACCAGGCGCGGCCAAGGCCAGAAACACCGCGGAACCGGCTTTGCCGGGCCGCCGGTGTTGCCCCCGGTAGGGGGTTGGCGAAGCGACACGAAGTGCGCGCAGCCTGGGGGCGAGCTCAGCTCGTCTCACGAACTCTCGCGCTGCTCGATGTGGAAGGGGATCATCACGGTCTCCGCTGGTGGACGGTGACCATCGCGCGCACCATCCATCACGCGCAGCAGCAGCTCGCCAGCCGCCTTGCCGATGCCGACGCAATCCACCGCCACGGTGGTGATCCGCGGATGGCAGGCGCGCGCCACCTCGAAGTCGCCGAAGCCCGCGATCGCGATGCGGCCCGGCACGTCCCAGCCCTGGCGCTGGCATTCCATGAGCGCGCCGAAGGCCGAGAGGTCGGACACGCAGAGCACTGCATCCACATCGGGCCACTGCCGGATCAGTTGCACCACCGCTTCACCGCCCTGCGTCATCGAGATCGGCGGCTGGCCGAAGCTGATCACGCGCCCGTCGGGCAGGCCCAGTTCGCGGATCGCCCGCGCATAGCCGCGCTGCCGGTCGGCGCCGCGCGTGTCGCGGTTCGACGTGCCGCCGATGTAGGCGATGCGCCGGTAGCCCTTGCCGTGCAGGTGTCGCACCATCGCGCCGGCCGCTTCGGCGTTCGAGAAGCCGACCGTGTGCCCGATGGGCTCGTCGGGCAGGTCCCAGGTCTCGACCACCGGCACGCCGGCGGCCTGCAGCATGGCGCGCGCGGCGGGTGTGTGTGCGCCGCCGGTGAGGATCACGCCCTCGGGCCGGCGCGCGAGCATGGCGCGCAGCAGGCGCTCCTCGTTCTCCACGCGGTAGTCGGTGTAGCCCAGCAGCAGCTGCAGGCCGCGCGCTTCCACCGCCGCGGTGATGCCCTGCGCGGTCTCCGAGAAGTTGGAGTTGTTGAGCGACGGAATCAGCACCGCGATGAAGCCCGAGCGCTTGCTTGAAAACGTGCGCGCCGTCTGGTCGATCACGTAGCCCATTTCCTCGCAGGCCTGGAGGATGCGCTGCCGCAGCGCCTCCGAGGTCACGCGGTCGCTGCCCACGCTGCGGTTGAGCGCGCGCGACACCGTCATCTTCGAGACGCCGACGCGCGCGGCCACGTCAGCCATCGTCGCCGGGCGGGAAAGGGGAGCGGGGGCTTTGGTCGGGGGCAAGTGGCTCTCTTTTGGAATCCGGGTTCGARGATATGCGACAGCCGGCAAGTTGCCGACAACGTCTGTGCCGCCTACCAGCGCAGCGTCGCCGTGTGCACTGGCGCATCCCACAGCCGCTTGGATTCGTCGTCGAGCGCCGAGACGGTGAGCGAGGCTCCCGCCATCTCCAGCGAGGTCGTGTGGTTGCCCACCAGCGTGCGCACCACCACCAGCCCTTCGGCCGCGAGCCGCCGGCGCGCGTGGTGGTGCAGCAGGTACAGCTCCATCAGCGGCGTGCCGCCCAGCCCGTTGACGTGCAGCAGCACCTCGCGGCCGCGCACCAGTGCCAGGTCCTTGAGGATGGCGTCGAGCAGCAGGTCGACGATCTCCACCGCGGGCCGGAACGCCATGCGCTGCCGTCCGGGCTCGCCGTGGATACCCACGCCCAGCTCCATCTCCTGTTCGCCGATCTCGAAGGTGGCCACGCCCGAGGCCGGCACGATGCAGCTGTTGAAGGCCACGCCCATCGATGCGGTTCCGCTGTTGAAGCGGTCGCCGAGCGCCTTGCACTCGAACAGGTCGGCGCCGGCTTCGGCGGCGGCGCCGACGATCTTCTCCACGATCATGGTGCCGGCCACGCCGCGGCGGCCGCTCGCGTGGGGGGATTGTTCGACCGCCACGTCGTCGTCGACCACCACCATCAGGTGGTCGAGGTCGGTGAGCATGTCGCTCGCCATCTGGAAGTTGAGACGGTCGCCGGCATAGTTCTTCACGATGAAGAGCACGCCGCGGCCGGTGTTCACGCGGCGCGCCGCGGCCATCCACTGGTCGGGCGTCGGCGAGGTGAACACCTGCCCGGGGCAGGCCGCGTCGAGCATGCCGTGGCCCACATAGCCGGTGTGCAGCGGCTCGTGGCCCGAGCCGCCGCCGGCCACCACCGCCACGCCGCCCTTCTTGGGCGTGCGCCGGCAGACGAAGGTGGGATCGAACTCGACGCGCAGCAAGTCTTCATGGGCCGAGGCAAAGCCCGACAGGCTTTCGACGATGGCGTCGTCGGCATAGTTGATGAACTTCTTCATCGCGTGGTGTCCTCGCGGAGCGAACGGAAACCCCGAATGGTGGGGCCGCGGCGCGCGGCTGTCATGCGAGGTTCTCCGCAGTCAGGATGTCGACGCGCGGGTTGCTCACCGCCAGCGCGCCGCGCACGCCTTCACACAGGCCGCGCAGCACGCGCGCCGCCGTGGTCACGGCGTAGTGCACGTCCTGGTGCAGCACGAAGCTCAGCGCGCCGGAGATCAGCATCGTGCGGTGCACGTCGAGCAGGTCATGCGCGACCACGCCGAGCGAGGCGTCGTAGCCGTGCTCGGCCAGCGCCCGGTGCACGCCGTGGCTGCCGGGACCGACGTTGTAGACAGCGGTGAGCCGCCCGTCCGTGGCCTTGGGGTGCAGCGCTTCGAGTGCGCGCCTGTAGGCCTCGTCCTCGGATTCGGGCATGTCGTCCACGCGCAGCAGCCTGGCGCCTGCAAAGCGTTCTTCGAGCACCTGCGCAAAGCCGATGCCGCGGTCGATCTCGGCGGCATAGCGCGTGGCCGGCGAGAGCAGGGCGCAGTGGCCCTGGCCCGCAGGCGCCTCGCGGCCCAGCAGCAGGCCGGCGGTGCGGCCGGCGGCACGGTTGTCGGCGCCGATGAAGGTCTCGCGCATCGAGCCCGCGACATCGGAGAACAGCGTGACCACGTGCACCCCGGCGCGCACCAGTTCGTTGACGGCGAGCTTCACGGCCGGCGTGTCGGGCGCGAGCAGCGCCACGCCGTCCATGTCGGAAAGGCGCGCGAGTTCCTCGGCGAAGGCCGCGGGGTCGTGGGCCGGCAGGCGGCGCGTGACCTCGGTGATGTGCTGATGGCGGAAGTCGCCGGCCGCCTGCGCCACCACGCGGTCCACGAGGTCGAAGAAGCCGCGCCGCGCCGAGGGCAGCACGAAGGCGAAGCGGTAGCTGTCGGTCGAGCGCGGCCGGCCGCGCATCGGCACGGCCCCGCCCAGCTCCTTCATGGCGTCGCGCACGCGCTGCACGGTGGCCGGGTTCACGCCTGGGCGGCTGTTCAGCACGCGGTCCACGGTGGCGGTGCTGACGCCCGCCGTCTCGGCGATCTGGGTGATGGTGACGGAAGTGGCCAAGGGCTGGAAGGCGAAAAAGCGCCTCAATAAATCAATCAACAGTGTCGCCGAAGTCGCGTACCGGCCTTCACCGGGGTATCCCGGCCCCCTGCAAATACCCGCCAACCTGGCATTGAGGTCTTAGGGTTTGCGTTGATTGATTTATTTATTGCAATCTTTAATCTTCACTCCAGTTCTCGGGTGGCGGGCGCCACGCGGGTTCCCAACGAACAGGAGACGGACATGAGGTGGTTCAACAGGCGATCGACTCTGGGCGCGGCACTGCTCGCGGTGGCTGCATCGGTTTCGTCGGGCGGCGCGCAGGCGCAGGCCAAGCAGCTCACGCTGTGCTGGGCTGCATGGGACCCGGCCAATGCGCTGGTGGAGCTGTCGAAGGACTTCACTGCCAAGACCGGCGTGCAGATGAAGTACGAGTTCGTGCCCTGGCCCAACTTCGCGCAGCGCATGCTCAACGAGCTCAACTCCAAGGGCAAGCTGTGCGACCTGCTGATCGGTGACAGCCAGTGGATAGGCTCGGCCGCCACCGAGGGCCACTACATCAAGCTCAACGAGTTCTTCGACAAGAACGGCATCAAGATGAGCGACTTCATGCCCGCCACCGTCGAGGGCTACTCGACCTGGCCCAAGGGCACGCAGAACTACTGGGCGCTGCCCGCCATGGGCGACGCGGTGGCCTTCACCTACCGCAAGGACTGGTTCGCCAAGCCGGAATTGCAAAAGGAGTTCAAGGCCAAGTACAACCGCGACCTCGCGCCCCCCAAGACCTGGGACGAGTTCAAGCAGATCGGCCAGTTCTTCCAGAACCGCGTGGTCGACGGCAAGAAGGTCTACGGCGCGGCGCTCTACACCGAGCGCGGCTCCGAGGGCATCACCATGGGCGTGACCAACACCATGTACGCCTACGGCATGCAGTACGACAACCCGAAGAAGCCGTATGACATGAAAGGCTTCATCAACGGTCCCGAGGCCGTGGCCGGCCTCAAGTTCTACAAGGAGCTGTTCGACTGCTGCACGCCGCCCGGGCACTCCAACGCCTACATGACCGAAGACCTCGACTCCTACAAGTCGGGCCAGGTCGCGATGCAGATGAACTTCATCGCCTTCTTCCCCGGCATTGCGAAGGACCCGAACGTGGGCGGCGACAAGACTGGCTTCTTCGCGATGCCCAAGGCCAGGATCGCCGCCGCGCAGTTGGGCGGGCAGGGCATCTCGGTCGTGAAGTACTCCGACAGGAAGGAGCTCGCGCTCGAATACATCAAGTGGTTCGCGCAGCCCTCGGTGCAGCAGAAGTGGTGGGACGCGGGTGGCGCCTCGTGCCACAACGCGGTGCTCAACAAGCCAGGCTTCGAGAAGAGCGCGTCGTATGCGCCGGTGTTCCTCGAATCGATGAAGATCGTCAAGGACTTCTGGCAGGAGCCCAGCTACGCGCAGCTCCTGCTCGCGATGCAGAAGCGCACGCACGACTACGTGGTGGCCGGCAAGGGCACACCGCAGGAGGCGCTCGACGGTCTGCTCAAGGACTGGACCGAGGTCTTCAAGGAAGACGGAAAGATCAAGTGACGGCCATCTGAAGAAGCACTGCACCCATGTCTTCCGTTCCCATCGACAACACGCCCCTGATGCGCGCCGTGGACAGCAGCGGCAGCGGCCGGTCCCCCGGCCAGGGGCTGTCCGACCGCGCGCTGGCATGGCTCTTCGTCGGCCCGACGATCCTGCTGCTGCTGGCCTTCAACATCTTTCCGCTGATCTGGACGATCTGGCTGTCGTTCACCAACTTCCGCGCCAACCGGCCGAACGCCGACGTGCTGTGGGTGGGCATCAGCAACTACTCGAAGGTGCTCAACGACGAGTCGATCTGGGAGAACATGCGCGCCACCGCGCACTTCCTCACCTGCTCGATCACGTTGCAGTTGCTGATCGGCTTCGGCCTGGCGCTGATGCTGAACCGGCGCTTTCGCAGCCACAGCTTCTGGAGCACGGCGATCCTGCTGCCGATGATGCTGGCGCCCGCGGTGGTGGGCACCTTCTGGAAGTACTTCTTCGAGCCGCAGTACGGCATCTTCAACTACATCGTCAACTTCTTCGGCGGACCCGGCACCTTCACGATGCTGGGCGACACCGCGCTTTCGCCCTGGGCGATCGTGCTGGTCGACACCTGGATGTGGACGCCCTACGTGATGCTGTTGCTGCTGGCCGGCCTGCGTTCGATTCCGCCGTATTTGTATGAAGCCGCCGAGATCGACCGGGCCAGCGAGTGGACCAAATTCTGGCGCATCACGCTGCCGATGGTGATGCCCTTCATCATCCTCGCGGTGCTGTTCCGCGTGATCGAGAACTTCAAGATGTTCGACCTCGTGGACCAGCTGACCAACGGCGGGCCGGGTTCGGTGACCGAGCTGGCGTCGATCAAGCTCAAGCGCGAGGCCTTCGAGAAATGGCGCACGGGCTACAGCTCCGCACTCGCGATCATTCTTTTCGTGTCGGTGTACGGGCTCTCGCTCGTGACGGTGCGCTTTCTCGACCGGGTGAAGCAACGATGAAAACCGCCGTCCACAGCCCCCTCGACCCGACGCCACGCGCCAAGACCTTTGCGGGCTTCGTGGTGATCGGCTATGCGCTCATCTCGCTGATTCCGCTCGTGTGGATCCTGATGACCAGCTTTCGCACGCCGCAGGACGCCATTGCGTACCCGCCGCGCGTCGCGACGCAGCCCTCTCTGGTCGGCTACGTGAACCTCTTCACCACGCGGTCCCGCGTGAGCACGGAAGAGCTGGCCGCGCTGCCGCCGCCCACCACCTGGTACGAAGGCCTGGCGCGCGAGCAGCAGATGATTCTGGTCGGCCCCTCGCGCTTTGCGGACCGGTACCTGAACTCGATCCTGATCGGCTTCGGCTCCACGCTGCTCTCGGTGGTGCTGGGCACGCTCGCGGCCTATGCCTTTTCGCGCTTTCGCGTGCCAGGGAAGGAAGACCTGCTCTTCTTCATCCTCTCGACGCGGATGATGCCGCCCATCGCGGTGGCGATCCCGATCTACCTGATGTACCGCGCGGTCGGCCTGTCCGACACCCACCTGGGGCTGGTGCTGCTCTACACCGTGGTGAACCTTTCGCTCTCGGTGTGGCTGCTCAAGGGCTTCATGGACGAGATACCTCGCGAGTACGAGGAGGCCGCGATGGTCGACGGCTACACGCGTTTCCAGGCCTTCATCAAGGTGGTGCTGCCTCAGGCCGCGACCGGCATTGCGACCACCGCGATCTTCTGCCTGATCTTCGCGTGGAACGAGTACGCCTTTGCGTTGCTGCTCACCAGCGGCACGGCGCAAACCTCGCCACCGTTCATTCCAACCATCATCGGCGAGGGCGGCCTCGACTGGCCGGCCATGGCTGCGGGCACCACGCTGTTCCTGCTGCCGGTGCTGGTGTTCACCGTGCTGCTGCGCAAGCATCTGCTGCGCGGCATCACCTTCGGAGCGATCCGCAAATGAACAGGCATATGACCAACAACAAGCTGCTGTCCCGCCGCGTGTGGGAGCCCGCGAGCATGGTGCTCATCGGCCTGGGCCTCGCGATGCTGATGCAGCCCTGGTCGCTGGACATCTACAGCTACTCCTTCGCTGTGCTGCTGGCCGGCGTGGCGGGCTACACGGTCGCCGGAAAGCTGCACTGACATGGCCGAGATCCAGATCGAAAACCTGCACAAGCGCTTCAGCGACTTCACCGCCGTGCGCGATTCCACGCTGACCCTGCAGGACGGCAAGTTCGTCGTGCTGCTCGGACCCTCGGGCTGCGGCAAGACGACCACGCTGCGCATGTTGGCGGGGCTGGAGTTTCCGACCTCGGGGTCGATCCGCTTCGCGGGGCAGGACGTGACCTACCTGCGGCCGCGCGAGCGCGACATCGCCATGGTGTTCCAGCTCTTTGCGCTCTATCCGCACCTGGGCGTGCGCGGCAACCTCGAGTTTCCGCTGCGCAACGAAGGGTTGGCGCGCAGCGAGATCGACCGGCGCGTGGCCGACGTGGCGGCCATCCTGCGCATCGAGCACCTGCTCGATGCGCGCGTTGGCGGCCTCTCCGGCGGCGACCGCCAACGCGTTGCCCTGGGCCGCGCCATCGTGCGGCAGCCGCAGGCCTTCCTGATGGACGAGCCGCTGGGCACGCTCGACGCCGAGTTCCGCGAGTTGATGTGCGTTGAGTTGCGCAAGCTGCACGAACGGCTGCGCACCACCACGGTCTTCGTCACGCACGATCAGAACGAAGCGATGGCGCTGGCCGACCATATCGTGGTGATGAACCGGGGCGACATCCTGCAGGCCGACGAGCCCGGGGGCATCTACAACTTTCCGAGCTGCATGTTCGTGGCGCGCTTCATCGGGCGGCCGCCGATGAACTTCGTGCCTGTCGCGGGCGCCGTGACGGCGGGCGACGACATGGTGTCGCTGGCGGGCCGGCCGGTGCCGGTGCCGCGCATCGAAGCCGCTGCCGCATCGGCGGTGCTCGGCGTGCGGCCTGAGCATGTGCGCATCGGCGTGCCGGAAGACCAGGGCATCGTGGCCGAGGTGAAGCACGTCGAGTACTTCGGCTCGCACTGGATCGCGCACCTCGCCACGGCCGCCGGTACGCTGAAGGCGATGGTCGACAAGACGCAACGCCCGGCGCCCGGCGACCGCGTCGTGATCGGTTTCAATACCGCGCGCATCGTGCTTTTCGATGCACATACCGAACAATTGCTCGCGAGCGAAACCACGCGCCACCACCGGGAGGCATTGCGCCATGGCCAGCATTGAACTCAGCGGCGTGAGCCGCGCCTTCGGCGAGGTCAAGGCGGTGACGGACCTGAACCTCGGCGTGGCGGACGGCGAATTCCTCGTGCTGCTCGGCCCGAGCGGCGCGGGAAAGACCACCACGCTGCGCCTCATCGCCGGCCTGGAGCGGCCCGATACCGGCCGCATCCGCATGGACGGCCACGACATCACCGACAGCCTGCCGGCGAGCCGCGACTGTGCCTTCGTGTTCCAGCAGTACTCGCTGTATCCGCACCTCACGGTGTTCGACAACCTGGCCTTTCCGCTGCGCTCGCCCTTGCGGCGCACCGATCCGGCAGAGATCAGGCGCCGGGTGGAAGAGGTGGCGTCGATGCTGCACATCGAGGCCAAGCTCAAGCGCCGCGCCACCGAGCTGTCGGGCGGCGAGATGCAGCGTGTTGCCATCGGCCGCGCGCTGGTGCGCAGACCGCGCGTGTTCCTGATGGACGAGCCGCTCTCGTCGCTCGATGCGCAGTTGCGCGAGGAACTGCGCGTGGAGCTGCGCCGCCTGCAGCGCAGCACCGGCGCCACCGTGATCTACGTGACGCACGACCATGTCGAGGCCACCACCATGGCCGATCGCATCGGCATCCTCGAGCGCGGCGTGCTGCAGCAGGTGGGCGCGCCGCTCGAGGTCTATGGCAATCCGCGCACGCTGCCGGTTGCGCAGCGCCTTGGCTCCCCGGCGATCAATGTGCTCCCCGCGCAGTGGTTCGACGGCCATCTGCCGGCCGGCACGGCGCACGTGGCCATCCGTCCCGAAGACGTGCTGCTCTCGCCCGGTGGCGATGCCGCCAGCTTCGAGGTCATCGAGTGCTCGCTGGTCAAGCACCAGTTCGTGGCCGAGCGCGAGGGCGTGGAAGTGCATGCACGCGTGATGCTCGACGAGCCGCTCGCCCCAGGTTCGCAGGCACGTTTCGGCTTTCCGCCGGAGCGCTGTCTTTTCTTCGACGCGGCCGGCGGCCGCATCGCCCAGTGAGGAAAACCATGAAGACGCTACACATCATCGAAGCGCTGGAGGCCGTTCAGGCGGCCATCCTCGCCAACGAAAGCCAGATCGAATCGCTGGACCGCGCCATCGGCGACGGCGACCATTTCATCAACGTGCGCCGCGGCTGCGAGGTGCTGATGGCGATGCGCGAGGAGATCGCGCCGCTCGCGCCGGCCGCGGCCTTCGGCAAGATCGGCATGAAGCTGCTGTCGACCATCGGCGGCGCCTCGGGGCCGCTGATCTCGAGCTTCTTCATCGCGATGGGCAAGAGCCTGACGGGCATCGACGAGCCGGATCGCCGGCAGTTCGCCGCCGCCTTTGCGGCCGGCGTCGAAGCCATCAAGAGCCGCGGCAAGGCCGATCTCGGCGAGAAGACGATGCTCGACGTGCTGATTCCCGCGGCGCGCTCGCTGCAGCGCCTGGCGGAAGACGGCACGCCGTTGCCGCAGCTGTGCGAGCAGCTCACGGCCGAAGCGCACCGCAACATGCTCGCGACGCGCGACATGACGGCCACCAAGGGCCGCGCGTCCTTTCTCGGAGAGCGGGCACTGGGCCATATCGACCCGGGCTCGAAGAGCTGCGAGGTCACCATCACCGCCGTCTGCGACACCTGGAAGGAAACCGCATGAAGAAGTTCGTCAACGACGTGAACGGCATGCTGCGCGAATCGCTCGACGGCATGGTCGAGGCGCACCCGCAACTGCTGCGTGTCGAGTTCGAACCCACCTTCGTGGCGCGGCGCAAGCCCGCCACCGGCAAGGTGGCGCTGATCTCCGGTGGCGGCTCAGGCCACGAGCCGCTGCATGCCGGCTTCGTCGGGCAAGGCATGCTCGACGCGGCCTGCCCGGGGCAGGTGTTCACCAGCCCAACGCCGGACCAGATGCTGGCCGCGGCGGCTGCCACCGACACCGGCAAGGGCACGCTCTTCATCGTGAAGAACTACGCCGGCGACGGCATGAACTTCCAGATGGCGAGCGAGATGCTCGACACCGAGAACGCGACCGTGCTCGTGAACGACGACGTGGCGGTCGAGAACTCCACCCACACCACCGGCCGGCGTGGCGTGGCCGGCACGCTGATCGTCGAGAAGATGGTCGGTGCGGCGGCGGAGCAGGGCGCTTCGCTCGCGGAATGCAAGGCGCTCGGTGACCGCGTGAACGCCGTGACCGCGTCGATGGGCRTGGCCTTCACGAGCTGCACGGTGCCGGCGGCGGGCCGGCCCACCTTCGACATCGGCCCCGACGAGATCGAGATCGGCGTGGGCATCCATGGCGAGCCGGGCCGGCGGCGCGCGCCGCACATGCCGGCCGACGAGATCGTGCGCACGCTGATGGACGCCATCCTCGGCGACCTGAAGGCGCAGGCCGGGCGCCAGGTGCTGCTGCATGTGAACGGCTTCGGCGGCACGCCGCTCATGGAGCTTTACCTGTTGCACCATTCGGCGAACAAGCTGCTCAGGAGCCATGGGCTGGTGCAGGTGCGTTCGCTGGTCGGCAACTACACCACTTCGCTGGAGATGGCGGGCGGCTCGCTCACCGTGACGTTGTTGGACGACGAACTGGTGTCGCTGTGGGACGCGCCGGTGCACACGATGGCGCTGCGCTGGTAGCGGCAGCGCACCGCCTTCACAGCAGTTCCTGGTGCTCGAAGGTGGCGTAGTCGATCGTGTTGTGCATCTCCAGGCCGTGCTTGTCGAAATGCTTGATGTCGATGTGCCCGGGCGCGTACTCGAGGATGCCGAAGTTCTCGCGCTTGCCGACGTACTTGTACTTGGTGACGAAGGCGCCCGAGGAAATGACCTCGTAGAGGTTCGTGCCGCCGGCCGGCGGCAAGAAGGCGTTCTCGTGGATGTCGCCCGACAGGAAGATGATCTTGCGCTGGCCGATGATCTTCAGGAACCGCTTGTAGTCGCGCTGGTAGCGCATCCAGCCGTTGCCGGTCGCCCGGATCGGCGTGCCCGCGCACAGCACGACGAGCCCGGTTTCTTCGTCGAGCTCCCTGATGAGGAACTTGAACTGCTCTTCCCCGAGAAGATCGTGGTTGTCGCCCGGGACGTCGCGGTACCAGCGCGTGTCGAGAAAGATCGCCCTGCCGACGGTCTGCTGCGCATGCACCAGCGGGACCGAATAGTAGAGGCCGGCCGTCGGCGGATCGATCTGCATGAACTGCGAGAACAGCTCGCGGGAGACGGTTTTCACGGCCGGCTCGACCTCCGGGCCGCAGGCGTTGTTCCAGGCGAAGTCGTGGTCGTCCCAGGTGCCGTACACGCCGCCGCCGTTGCCCTGGCGCTGACGCAGCGCGGCGAGCAGCAGCTTGAAGTTCGGCCGGTTCCATTGCGCCTCGTACTTCGCGGTCATGACGGCCTTGAACTTCGCGAGATCCCATCCGGCCGGGGCCCCCAGGGTGGGAAAGAAGTCCATGTAGATCTGGTCGCCGAGCAGGAAGAGGTAGTCGGGCTGCTCGACCGCGATGCGGTTCCAGACCAGCTGGACGGCGTCCGGGTCGGACCCGAGGTTCATGCACGAGGTGAATGCGATCTTCATGGGGACCCGCCTTTCTTCTCCTCGGCGCGATCGCCGGGTGGGGCGGATCATAGGCATCCGGCGAATCCTGTCCTCCTCCGAATATGGGATGGCGCCGGCCGCGCCAAGCTGGCTCTCAGAGCCAGTTTCCGCTCTGCGGCATCTGGACCTTCTCGGCCGGGTCGTCGCTGGTGACGAAGGAGCCGATGACGATGCTCAGCAGCGAGATGAAGATGCTGGCGAAGAGGGCGGTCCAGAAGCCCGAGACCTTGAAGCCCTTCACCAGCGCGGCCACCCCCATGATCATCAGGGCATTGATGACGAGCAGGAACAGCCCGAAGGTCACCAGCGTCAGCGGCAGCGTGAGCACGATGAGCAACGGCTTCACGATCGCGTTGGCCAGGCCGAGCAGCAGCGCGGACACCACCAGCGCCCCGGTGCTGTCGAACTTGAGCCCGCGGAAGAGATGGCTTGCCGCCCAGAGCGAGACGGCGGTGATGGCCCAGTGGACGAGGAAGGGAATCAGGTTGTCGAGCATGTCGGTATGGCGTGTGGCAGTAGGCGCCATTCTCCGGCCGGTCCCGGGTTGTCGCGGTCGGCTTTCTTCGATTACCTTGGGAAACAGTGCTCGGCTGCCCGTTAATATCGCCACCTCTCGGTGTCCCCGCGAAGGGGCCCATCTTCATGGCCGGATAAAACAAGGGGCCTGTGCCATATGGCCAATCCGTCGATCACGAGCTTTACACCGGCGCCGGCTTCGGCCGACGAGGCCGAATCGTGGGTGCGTGGCGAGCTCATCCGCAGCCTGATGCGCTCCGCGCGCGGCTCCTATTTCGTTTCTGCGGCGCTCATGCCGGGCATGGTCGGGCTCAATTGGGCCTACGTGCCCCATTGGGAGCTGCTGACCTGGCTGCTGGCCGGCGTCATCGCCACCGCCTGCCGCGCCTGGGGCGCGCGGGTCTACGCGGTGCGCTATGCCGGCCGGAGTTCCGCGGCGCAGCAGCAGTTCACCGAGCGCTACGGCTTCATCTGGAGCACCAGTGCCGTGGTCTGGGGGCTGTCGATCCTGCTGTTCTTCGAACGCACGCCGCAGGTCAACCAGTTCATGAGCTGGCTGATCGTGGCCGGGGTGGGCACCTTCCCGCTCAACGGGCTCGCGCTGCATCCGCCGTTGCTCAAGCGCTACGTCAACACGCTGTTCATCACGATGCTCGGTGCGGTGCTGATCCGTCTCGTCACCATCAACCTGCACGAGCCGCAATTCCAGTACGGCTACCTGATGCCGATCCTGCCGATCCTGCACTGGTTCCTCCTGCTGCGTGCGGGGCGCCACATCCACGAGACGGCGCGCAACAGCCTGGAGCTGCTGTTCCACAACCACATCCTGATCAAGTCGCTCACCCAGCAGCGGCAGGCCGCGGTGTCGGCGGTGGCAATGAAGAACCGCTTCCTGGCCAGTGCCGCACACGACATGCGCCAGCCGGTACTGGCACTTTCGTTGTACGCCGACTGGCTGCGCAACGAGCCCGAGCTGGTGCTGGAGCTCGCGCCGAAGATTGTGCGCGCCACGCATGCGGTGAATGCGCTGTTCGATTCGATGTTCGACCTGGCGCGCATCGATTCGGGCCAGGTGCGCCTGCACATCGAGCGCGTCGACGTCGCCGAGCTGCTGCACGACCTCGAGCTGCAGTACCGCCCGGTGGCCGAAAGCCGCGGCCTCGACTTCCGCGTGCATGTGACCGAGGGCTCCTTCCTGACCGACCCGATCCGGGTGCGCCGGATGATCGGCAACCTGCTCGCGAACGCGATCAAGTACACGGCCGAGGGCGGCGTGCTGCTGGCCGCGCGGAAGTCGCGCGACGGCATGCGCGTGGAGGTGTGGGACACCGGCATCGGCATCGCGCCCGAGCACCTGCGCGATGTGTTCCTGGAGTTCTACAAGGTGGCCGACCATGCCGGCACGTCGGACGGCTTCGGCCTCGGCCTGGCCATCGTCGCGCGGCTCTCGCACGTGCTGGGGCACCCGGTCAGCGTGCGGTCGCGGCTGGGCAGTGGCAGCGTGTTCCGCGTGGCGCTGCATGACGCCGACGAGGCCGTGGCGCAGGCCCGCGTGAGCGCCTCCGGGGGCTGAAGCACACCGCCCAAAGAAAACCGCGCACAGGGCGCGGTTCCAGGGCTTGGTCTCTTGCCGGAGATCAGCCCGACAACAAACCGTTTGTGCGCGCGTAGTGCAACGCCTGGGTGCGACTCTTCACGCCCAACCGGCGGAACAGGCGCCACAGGTGCACTTTCACCGTGTGCTCGCTGATTTCCAGGTCGGTGGCGATGTCGCGGTTGCTCATGCCCTTGTCGAGCATGGCAATCAGCTGCGTCTGGCGCTTCGACAGCTTGCTGTTGCTTGCGAGCGGCGGCTCGTCGGCTTCTTCCGAGCCCGCCATCAGCAGGCCGCGAAGGACCGCTGCCAGCTCGTTGGAGCTGGCCGACTTCTCGATGTAGGTGTCGGCGCCCGCTTCGATGCAGGCATCTTCCATGTCCGCAGCCGGTGCCGCCGAATAGACGGCGATCGGCACGTTGGGGTAGACCTGCTTGACCGCAATCACGCCCGAGACGCCGTTCGTGTCCGGAAGCTTCAGGTCCAGGCAGAACAGGGTGGGCGCGCCCTTCTGCTGGACCGAGCTCGCGAGCTTGTCGAGCCGATCGAGCTCGACGATGTTCTCGGCGGGCCGCAGGCGTCGCAACACCATCACGATGGCGTCGCGCATCAGGGGATGGTCATCGATGACATAAATGCTCATGTTTTCTTCCTTAGTGATCGCACCGACTTCTCTCTTGTCTTGCACACCGGCAGGTCAGCCGGTGCTCGCCGCCGGATCAACGCCCATGGGTTGTGGCCGTTGCCTCCGCCAGTTCCTCCAGCGCCTCGGTGACGGCGCGTGTTCTTTCTGAATCCAGGGGTTCGAGCTGGTCGGCCAGCGTGGCCGGTATCGCCCCGTGCAGTTGCTGCAAGACCGCGATGGTACGGCCGGCTTCCTGCGGCGATGCAAAGCCACGGCTTTGCAGCAGGGTTTCGCCGCGCGCGTCGAGCAGCTTGAAATAAAAGAGCCCGTCGCTGCGTTCGCGGTATTGCTTGAAGCTGGGCTTGGCGACCTTGGCCGTCTTGCCGGCGCTGCCCTTGTCGCGGCCCGCCGCGAGGTTGCGCAGGCCGACCGCGTGGCGCAGGCGGGCCATGAAGGGCTTGGACAGCGCAGATGCCTTCTCGGCACCGATGCGCAGGATGCGCTCGATCTCCGCCGGGTCGTTCATCAGCGCGTCGTAGCGCGCGCGCAGCGGCGCCACTTCGAGCTCGATGCGTTCGAACAGCAGCTGCTTGGCGTCGCCCCAGCCGATGCCGTCGGCATAGGCCTTGCGGAGCGCTTCGGTTTCCTCGGCGCTGGCAAAGGCCTGGTAGATCTGGAACAGGGCCGAGCCTTCGGTGTCCTTGGGCTCGCCGGGGGCGCGCGAGTCGGTCACGATGCTGGCGATCTGCTTTTGCAGCTGCGCGCGCGGCGCGAACAGCGGGATCGTGTTGCCGTAGCTCTTGCTCATCTTGCGGCCGTCGAGGCCGGGCAAGGTGGCGACGGCATCGTCGATCTCGGCTTCGGGCAGCGTGAAGTGCTCGCCGTACTGGTGGTTGAAGCGCTGCGCCATGTCGCGCGCCATCTCGATGTGCTGCACCTGGTCGCGGCCCACGGGCACCTTGTGGGCGTTGAACATGAGGATGTCTGCGCCCATCAGCACCGGGTACATGAAGAGACCGGCCGTCACGTCGGCGTCCGGGTCCTCGCCCTTGGCGACGTTCTTGTCGAGCTGGGCCTTGTAGGCGTGGGCGCGGTTGAGCACGCCCTTGCCGGTGACGCAGGTGAGGAACCAGGTCAGTTCGGGAATCTCGACGATGTCCGACTGGCGATAGAAGGTGACGCGTTCCGGGTCGAGCCCGCAGGCCAGCCAGCTGGCGGCGATCTCGAGCGTGGAGCGCTGGATCAGCGCCGGCTCCTGCACCTTGATGAGCGCGTGGTAGTCGGCCAGGAAGAAGAAGCTCTCGACACCGGGCGCGACGCTCTGCCGCACCGAATGGCGGATCGAGCCGACGTAGTTGCCGAGGTGGGGCGTGCCGGACGGGGTGATCCCGGTCAGGACGCGCAGGGGAGCGGAAGAAGACGAGGCCATGGGACGAAAGAACTTAGAGCAGCAATGCCTTGAGCGGAGTGATGAGCAGGTTGATGACGAAGTAGCCGACGTCCATCAGGGGCCGCAGCCAGAAGGTGCTGACGACGCCCGCAATAACCAGGCCCATCACGATGAAGAAGCCGTAGGGCTCGATGCGCGCGAGGAAATTCTGTGCAGGCCCGCTGGGCAGCAGCCCGGCCAGCACGCGGCCGCCGTCGAGCGGGGGCAGCGGAAACAGGTTGAAGGCCCACATCACGAGGTTGACCAGGATGCCGCCTTGCGCCATCTTGATGAAAAAGGTTTCATCGACACCGGCTGCGACCAGCGCCACCAGCACCAGGGCCCAGAGGATGGCCTGGATGAAGTTCGACACCGGCCCCGCCAGCGCCACCCAGATCATGTCGCGCTTCGGATGGCGCAGCCGCCCGAAGTTCACCGGCACCGGCTTGGCGTAGCCGAACAGGAAGGCGCCCGAGGTTGCGAAGTACAGCATCAACGGCATCAGGATGGTCCCGATGGGGTCGATGTGCTTCAAGGGATTGAGCGTGACCCGGCCCATCACCTCGGCCGTGTTGTCGCCGAAATGGCGCGCGACATAGCCGTGGGCCGCCTCGTGCACGGTGATCGCGAAGATCACGGGCAGTGCGTAGATGAGGACGGTCTGTATGAGGTTGGAAATATCCACTGGGCGATTGTGTCAGACGTGCATTAGTTATCGGTTCCAACTTTTTTCAGAGACCGAGCACGGCAAGCGCCCCGCGTCCCTGCCGCACCACGACCGGGTCGTCGCCCGTGCCCATGGGCGTCAGGTCGACCACCGTGGTCGGCTGCGAAGGGCAGGCGCCGGCATCGATGACCGCGCCGATCTGCTTCTCGAAGCGCTCGCGGATGGTCTGCGCGTCGTTCAGCGCCTCGGTCTCGCCGGGCGCGATCAGCGTGGTGGCGAGCAGCGGCGCGCCATGCAATGCGAGCAGCTCCAGCAGCACCTTGTGGTCGGGTACGCGCAGGCCGATGGTCTTGCGCTGCGGATGGCTCACGCGGCGCGGCACTTCCTTGGTGGCTTCGAGCAGGAAGGTGTAGGGGCCCGGCGTGGCAGCCTTCAGCAGGCGGTATTGCTTGTTGTCGACCCGCGCGTAGTTGGCCAGCTCGCTCAGGTCGCGGCACAGCAGCGTGAGGTGGTGCTTCTCGTCGACCTGGCGGATGCGGCGCAGCTGGTCGACCGCGTCCTTGTCGTCGAGGTGGCACGCGAGGGCGTAGCTCGAATCGGTCGGCACGGCGACGATCTCGCCGCGCTCGAGCAATGCGACAGCCTGCTTCAGCAGCCGCTGCTGCGGGTTCTCGGGATGGACTTCGAAGTACTGGGCCATGAAACTACTATCTCCTGATCAGGATTCCGCCGGTTCGATGGGCACGCGCCGCTCGCGCACCGTGAGCCACGCACCGGCCGCGCCGCAGACCGCGATCATCGAAATGCCGATGAGCGAGAAGCGGTCGGGCACTTGGGAAAAAATGAGCCAGCCGCCCAGCATGGCAAAGGCGATCTGCGCATACAGGTACGGCGTGAGCGTGGAAGCGGGCGCGCGCTGGTAGGCCAGGATCAGGATGAAGTGACCCACCGTGCCCATGAAGCCCATCAGGCACAGCAGCGCCCACCATTGCCACGAGGGCAGGGTGGCCCACACGAAAGGCAGCGCCAGCGAGGCGATGAGCGCGCCGACCCAGCCGGTATAGAAATGCATCGTGAGCGGGTTCTCGGTCTGCGCCAGCTTGCTGGTGAGCACCTGGAACCAGGCGTTGGTCAGCACCAGCCCGATCGGCAGCAGGATGGCCCAGCTGAAGGCCTCGCCGCCCGGCCGCAGGATCACCAGCGTGCCGATGAAACCGCCGGCCACCAGCGCCCAGCGCAGCGGGGAGACCTGCTCCTTGAGCGTGGTGGCCGCGAGCAGCGTGATCACCAGCGGCGCGATCAGCACGATCGACGTGAACTCGGCCAGCGGCATGTAGCGCAGGCTCAGGAAGGCCAGCGTGCTCGATACCAGCAGCAGCGCGCCGCGCAGCAGCTGGTAGCGCGGATGCCGGGTGCGCAGCAGCGCCGTGCCGTGCAGGGGCAGCAGCACCGCCGTGGTGGCCACGGCCTGGAAGGCATAGCGGAACCACACGGCCATCAGGATCGGCACGCCGAGGGTGGAGAACTTGGTGGCCGTGTCGAGCGTGGCGAAGCAAGCCACCGCCATGACCACCAGGCCGATGCCGGCGAGGATGCGTTCCGATTCCTTGCTGCGGCTGTGTCGTTGCGCGGCGCGTGCGTTCGCCAGCGCAACGGTCGCCGCGTTGTCGATGCCGGGCCCGGGGCTCTGGCTCACTGCTGGATGCGGTGACCGAGCAGTTCCCACACCGGCGTGAGTGCGCCGGGCAACGGTGGCAGCTTGCCGAGATCGCAATGGCTCTCGTCGGGGCTGTGGAAATCGCTGCCGCGCGAAGCGGCGAAATCGAATTCGAGCGCCTTGTCGGCGTATTCGACGAACTCGGCTGGCGTGTGGCTGCCGGTGACGACCTCGATCGCCTGGCCGCCATGCGCCTTGAACTCGAGGAACAGCGCGTACTCCTCGTTGGCCGTGAACTTGTAGCGGCCGGGATGCGCGATCACGGCCATGCCTTTGGCGGCGGTGATCCAGTGCACCGCGTCCTTCAGCGAGGCCCAGCGGTGCGGCACGTAGCCGGGCTTGCCTTCGGTGAGGAACTTGCGGAACACCTCGGAGGTGTCGCGGCAGTGGCCCTGCTCGACCAGGAAGCGCGCGAAGTGCGTGCGCGAGATCAGCTCGGGGTTGCCGACGAACCTGAGCGCACCCTCGTAGGCGCCGTGGATGCCGACCTTGGCCAGCCCCTCGGACATCTCCTGCGCGCGCTTGCCGCGGCCGCCGCGGGTGTCGTAGAGGCCCTGCGTCATCGCAGCGTCGTCGGGGTCGAAGCCCAGGCCGACGATGTGCACGGTTTCGTTCGCGAAGGTCACCGAGATCTCGGTGCCGGTGAGGTAGCGCATGCCGTTTTCGCGCGCTGCCGCAGCGGCGCGGTGCTGGCCGCCGACTTCGTCGTGGTCGGTGAGGGCCCAGAGCTCGACCCCGTTGGCGGCTGCGCGGATGGCGAGTTCTTCGGGCGTCAGTGTGCCGTCGGAAACCACGGAGTGGCAGTGAAGATCGGCATTGAGAATGGAGGACACCTCGCCATTCTAGGGGGTCTGGAATATCGATGCGGGCGCATGGATGCTGTGTGAGGCGCTACTAAATAAATAGCATTACTGCGCCGCTGCATGCGGCTCAGCGCTTCTTGCGGAAAGCCGCCCAGGCCGCCACCGCGGTGAAGCTCGCCACGATGGCCACCACGATCCAGAAACCGTGCTTGTGCTCCGCGAGCGGAATGCCGCCCACGTTCATGCCGAACAGGCCCGCGAGGATGTTGATCGGCAACGCCAGCACCGTGACCACCGTCAGCACGAACAGGCTGCGGTTGTTGTCCTCGTTGACGTTGGCCGCTATTTCTTCCTGCAGCAGCTTGATGCGTTCCTGCAGTGCCTGCATGTCGCGCAGCACCACCGAGAACTCTTCGGTCGAGCCGCGCAGTTCCTGCGCATCGGACTCGGACATCCATGACGGCGGCCCCTGCAGCAGGCGGAAGAGGGCGGCGGGCTCGGGCGCCAGCAGCCGCTGCAGCCGCACCAGCAGCCGGCGCAGCACGCCGAGCCGTGCGCGCTTGTGGTCGAGGCGGCCGGCGAGCAGTTCGTCCTCGATGTGGTCGATGCGCGAGGTGACGCCGCGCACGATCTTCACCAGCACGTCGGCCTGTGCGCGCAACAGGTGTTCGAGCAGCTCGGTGCTGGAGCGCGGCGCGTCGCCCGCCTTCACGGCCGTGCGCAGCGCATCGACCGAGCGCAGCGGCTTGGTGCGCGCCGTGACCACGAGGCGCGGGCCGACGCTGATCCAGAGCGTGGAGATGTCCGAGGGCTCGAAGCTGAACTCGAAGTGCACGTCGTTGATGACGGCGATCAGCGAGTCGTCGGCACGCTCGATGCGCGTGGAGGGCAGGCCGTCGTGCAGCGTCTCGTAGAACGTGTCGGAGAGCTTCGCGTGCCGCACGAGCCAGCGCTCGGCCTGGGCGTGGCTCAGGTTGAAGTGCAACCACACATACGCGCCATTGCCTTCATCGGCGACGGCACCTTCGGGCTGCGCGCCGAGCCACGCCGCCGCCTGCGCCGAGTCGATGGCGCGCGCGGGTTCCGGCGCCGCGGCGTCGAACAGGTAGCCGCAGATCAGCCCGGCTTCGTCGCCGCCATAGGACTGGGCGGCGAGGTCATGAAGTGCCGACAAGGTGCGTGATCAGAAAAAGCGGGTGAAAAGCCAGTAGAGCGAGCCCGACAGCAGCATGGCCACCGGCAGCGTCAGCACCCAGGCCAGCGCGAGGTTGCGCAGCGTGGACATCTGCAGGCCCGAGCCGCTGGCCGTCATGGTGCCGGCCACGCCGGACGAGAGCACATGCGTGGTCGACACCGGCAGGCCGTACATGTCGGCCGCGCCGATGGTGAGCATCGCCACCACCTCGGCCGATGCGCCCTGCGCGTAGCTCAGGTGCGTCTTGCCGATCTTCTCGCCGACGGTGACCACGATGCGCTTCCAGCCGATCATCGTGCCCAGCCCCAGCGCAATGGCCACGGCGATCTTGACCCACAGCGGAATGAAGCGCGTTGCATCGTCGAGCTCCTGGCGGAAGGCGCCGACCCGCAGCCTGGTCTCGTCGTCGAACCTGGCGGCGCCGCTCTTGTCGAGGTGGCGGATGGCCTCCGAAGCCAGGTACATGTCATTGCGCACGTTGGCCACGGCTTCGGCCGGCACGCCGGCGAGCGAGCCGTGCTGGCGCACCTGCTCGCCGATGCTGCCGGCCGTGGCCGCCAGCGCAGGCACCACCGACGGGTTGAATTCGCGGGTGCGCACATAGTTGGAGAGCGCGTCGCGCGCGGCGGCCGGCTGAAGGGCGGGCAGCGAGGTCGGCGCGCTGCGGCTCAGCGCGTTCTGGGCCATCTCGGCCACGGCCACGAACTTCACGGTTTCGTTGGCGGGCATCGCGCGGTTCAGCGCATAGGCCATCGGCACCGTGCCCACCAGGATCAGCATGATCAGGCCCATGCCCTTCTGGCCGTCGTTGGAGCCGTGCGCGAACGACACGCCGGTGCAGGTCAGGATCAGCAGGCCGCGGATCCACCAGGGCGGCGGCGCGCTGCCCTTGGGCTCTTCATACAACGCGCGGTTCTTCACGAAGGCGCGCAGCGCGAGCAGCAGCAGGGCCGCGCAGCCGAAGCCCACCATCGGCGACAGCAGCAGCGAATAGCCGACCTTGGTGGCTTGCGCCCAGTCCACGCCGCTGGTGCCGTCGCGCCCGTGCATCAGCGCATTGGCAATGCCCACGCCGATGATCGAACCGATCAGCGTGTGCGAGGAAGAGGCCGGCAGCCCGAGCCACCAGGTGCCCAGGTTCCAGATGATGGCGGCGATCAGCAGTGCGAACACCATCGCGAAGCCCGCGCCCGAGCCCACCTGCAGGATCAGTTCCACCGGCAGCAGCGCGATGATGCCGAAGGCCACCGCGCCGCTCGACACCAGCACGCCCAGGAAGTTGAAGAAGCCCGACCACACCACCGCGAAGTTCGGCGGCAGCGAGTGGGTGTAGATCACGGTAGCCACCGCATTGGCCGTGTCGTGGAAGCCGTTGACGAACTCGAAGCCCAGCGCAATCAGCAGCGCCACGCCCAGCAGCATGTAGGGCACCCAGGTCGTCACCGGCGCACCCGCGGCGGTGACATCGCCCACGAGGCTCCATGCCGTGAACAGCAGGCCCGCAGCCAGCAGGCCCACGAAGGTGATCAGCGTGAGCGGGCCGGGCTTGGCGTCGAGCTTGGGCCGGTGTGCCGCAGTGGGCGCGGCCGGCATCTCCGTGTTCGGGGCGGCGAGCGTGTTCATGGCGGTTTTGAGGTGTTGGAGTGGCTTCGGATGGTGTTCGCGCCATGTGACAACTCTGTGTCGGCTGGCCGGAAACCGCCCTCAAACCGTCACGCCGCAGTCATATGGGGCGTGCAGCATGCTTTTTTCTGCCCCACCACTCATCCCTTTCCATCATGCTGACGAGCGCACTTCCAGACCACGAAGACCTGATGCAACGCATCGCCCGCGACCTGATCGACAGCTACGACGAAGAGCTCGAGCTGGAGATCGAAGACCGCAACATCGACGGTCTCGACCCGTCGGCCTCCGCAGCCACCGACAAGGCCGCCCGCCAGGCCTATTTCAAGGAACTGTTCCGCCTGCAGGGCGAACTGGTCAAGCTGCAGGACTGGGTGCAGCACAGCAAGCAGAAGGTGGTGATCCTGTTCGAAGGCCGCGATGCGGCGGGCAAGGGCGGCGTCATCAAGCGCATCACCCAGCGGCTGAATCCGCGCGTGGCCCGCGTGGCCGCGCTGCCCGCGCCCAACGACCGCGAACGCACGCAGTGGTATTTCCAGCGCTATGCCGCGCACCTGCCGGCGGCCGGCGAGATGGTGCTGTTCGACCGCAGCTGGTACAACCGCGCCGGCGTCGAGCGCGTGATGGGCTTCTGCAGCGACGACGAGTACGAGGAGTTCTTCCGCACCGTGCCCGAGTTCGAGAAGATGCTGGTGCGATCGGGCATCAAGCTCATCAAGTACTGGTTCTCCATCACCGACGACGAGCAGCACATGCGCTTTCTCGGGCGCATCCACGATCCGCTCAAGCAATGGAAGCTGAGCCCGATGGACCTCGAGAGCCGCCGCCGCTGGGAGGAATACACCAAGGCGAAGGAAATCATGCTGGAGCGCACGCACATCCCCGAGGCGCCGTGGTGGGTGGTGCAGGCGGTCGACAAGAAGAAGGCGCGCCTCAACTGCATCAGCCACCTGCTGGGCCAGTTGCCGTACCAGGAAGTGGCGCATCCGCCGGTCGAGTTGCCGGCGCGCGTGCGGCACGAAGACTATCTGCGCCAGCCCGTGCCCGCCAACATGATCGTTCCAGAGATCTACTGAGGCCTGGCGGCCGTTTGGCCGGCCGGCGCTTTGCCCTCACACTGCGCCATGGCCCGTCGTTCCACCGCTTCCGTTTTCGCCCGCGCCTACGAGCGCAACCTGAAGGCACTCACCAAGCTCACGCTGAGCAACAGCAAGCGCGTGGCGGGCCGGGTCCAGCGCGCGACCGTCCAGCGGCTCAAGCCACCGCCCGGCCGGGGCGACTGGCTCAGCGGCATGGCGCTGGGCCCCGGCGGCGCGCGGGGCTATCACCTGTTCCGTCCGGCCGACCTGCAACTGCAGCCCGGCGAGAAACTGCCGCTCGTGGTCATGCTGCACGGCTGCGGCCAGACCGGCCGCGACTTCGCCGCCAGCACGCGCATGAACGCGCTCGCGGTGCGCCAGCGCTTCCTGGTGCTCTACCCCGAGCAGGACCGGCTGGCCCATCCGCAAGGCTGCTGGAACTGGTACGAGCGCCGCTCCGGCAAGGCCGATGCCGAGGCCGCGACGCTGATGGCCGCGGTCGATCAGGCGTGCATGCTCTACCCGGCGGACCGCGAGCGCGTCGCGCTGGTCGGCCTCTCAGCCGGCGCCAGCATGGCGGCGCTGCTGGCAACGCGCTACCCGCTGCGTTTTCGCGCCGTCGTCATGCATTCGGGCGTGGCGCCCGGCGCCGCGAAGTCGTCGGCCACGGCCCTCGGCGCGATGCGCGGCCAGAACGTGCCGCCGATGCCCGCGACCGCGGTCGGCAAGGCCATGGGCGCTGCAGCCGTCTTCGCGACCTTGCCGCCGATGCTGGTGCTGCATGGCGATGCAGACGCCGTGGTGGCGCCCAGCAATGCCGTCAGCAGCGCGGCCGTATGGGCCACCGCCGTGGGTGCGCGGCCCGGCTTGCCGCGCACGCTGCAACGCGGCAAGCGCCATGCGATGCGCGTGACCGACTTCCGGCGCAAGGGCCGCACGCTGGTCACGCTCTGCGAGATCGCGGGCCTGGGTCACGCATGGAGCGGCGGCACGCCCCGCCTGCTGTTCAGCGACCCGGCCGGGCCCGACGCCACGCGCATGGCCTGGGCCTTCGCGGCCGCGCAGTTCAAGCACGCGGCCAACGGCTGAAGAGCGCCTTCAGGCGGCGACGCCTTCACGCGCCGCTGCGCGCCATGCCCCGGGCGCCATGCCCTTCTCGCGTTTGAAGGCCTTGCTGAACGCAGCCTCCGACTCGTAGCCCACCGCCCCCGCGATGGTGCCCAGCGGCGCATTGCCCTGGCCCAGCATGTTGCCGGCCTTGAACATGCGCCACTGCGTCAGGTAGGCCAGCGGCGCCTGGCCCACGCGTTCGCGAAACCGCTGGGCGAAAGCCGAGCGCGAGAGGCTCGCGGCCGAGGCGAGCGCCTCCACCGTCCAGTCGCGCGCCATGTCCTTGTGCATCGCGCGCAGGGCCGGGCCGATGCGCGCGTCGGCCAGCGCGGCCAGCCAGCCCGTCTGCGAATCGCTGCTGGCCGCGACGTGGGCGCGCACCGCCTGCACGAACACGATGTCGGCCAGCCGGCTCACCAGCAGGCCGGAGCCGAGGCCCGGCTCGCCGGTTTCCATCGCCAGCAGTTGCAGCGTGCCCTGCAGTGCCAGGGCGCGCGCCTGCTCCATCTTCACGTGCAGCAGCACCGGCAGCAGATCGAGCAAGGGGCGCGCGGCGCGCTGGTCGAAGTGGAACCAGCCGCAGATCACCGAGGCCGCGGTGCCCGTTCCGCCGAGCTCGACGACGCCGCCGATGCGGTCGCGAATCACCGAGGCGCAGCTCACCGTGGGCGTGTTCGGGTGGTCGCGCAGCACGTAAGGCGTGCCGTGCGCCAGCACATAGCAGTCGCCCGCGGCCAGGGCGACGGGCTGCTCCATGCCCTCGACCTCCAGCAGGCAGCCGCCGCGCACCACGAGGCCGAAGCGCGCGCTCTCGCCGCCGGCCAGGCTCACGCCCCAGGGCGCGCCGGCCTCGAGCCGGGCATACAGGGCGCTGCGCACGCGCATGGCCGCAAAAACGTCGTCGAGTGGGTCCATGGAGGCTCCTGGGGCGGTGGACGAATGGACAAGATTGTCGGCTTTGCAGGCATTCACTGTCCACCAGCCGGGGCAGAAACTGCAGTCTCACTCTTTCACCGCACAGGAGCGGACACCATGAATGCCACTACCAGCTTCGCCGAGCTCGCTGACCGCTATGCCGCCCTCTGGAACGAGACCGACGCCGGCGTCCGCCGTGATGCCATCGCCAGCCTCTGGGTGCCCGAAGGCGAGCATTACGTGCGCACGCTGCGGGCCAAGGGCCACGCGGCGCTGGAGCAGCGCGTCATCGGCTCGCACGAGAAGAACGTGCGCGACGGCGGCTTCCGTTTCCGCACCACCGGCGACGCCCAACTGCTGCAGGACACCGTGATGTTCCATTGGCAGATGGTGCCCGCCGCCGGCGGCCCCGTGGCCGCGCTCGGGCTGGAGTTCCTGGTGCTGGCCGAGGACGGCCGCATCGCCAGGGACTACCAGTTCATCCTGCCGACGCCCGCGGCCTGAGGGCCGGCGATGACCTCCGAGGTCATTGCCGCAACGCAGCCCCCACCCAACACTCGAGCCCATCATGACGCAGTCAAACACCGCCGTTCCGGCAGCATCGCTTTCATCCAAGGCCAGCCACAGCGCGGGCGCGGCAAGGCCCGGCCCGCTGGGCCTGTGGGTCATGCTCAGCGGCACCTTCCTGGTGGTGCTGGACTTCTTCATCGTCAACGTCGCGCTGCCCTCGATGCAGCGCGAGCTGCTGGCGAGCACCGCCACCTTGCAGCTCGTGGTGGCCGGCTATGGCCTGGCCACCGCCGCCGGCCTGATCACCGGCGGCCGGCTCGGCGACCTGTTCGGCCGCCGCCGCATGTTCATGCTCGGCCTGCTGCTGTTCACGCTGGCCTCGGCCGCCTGCGGTTTCGCGCCGAACGCCGAGCTGCTGGTGGCGGCCCGCGTGCTGCAGGGCCTGGCCGGTGCGCTGCTGCAGCCCCAGGTGCTGGCGATGATCGGCCTGGCCTACACCGGCGAAGACCGTGCGCGCGCCTTCGCCGCCTATGGGCTCACGCTGGGTCTCGGCGCCACGCTGGGGCAACTGGTGGGCGGCCTGTTGATCCATGGCGATCTGGCCGGGCTCGGCTGGCGCAGCTGCTTCCTCATCAACGTGCCCATCGGCCTGCTGGCGCTGGCGCTTGCGCCGCGCGTCATTCCGCCGCTGGCGAACAGCAGCACCAGCAAGCTCGACCTGGCCGGCATGCTGCTGGTGGCGGCGGGTTCCGTGGCCGTGGTGCTGCCACTGGTGGAGGGGCGCGAGCAAGGCTGGCCGCTGTGGAGCTGGCTGTGCCTGGCGGCTGCATTGCCGCTGCTGGCCGCATTCGCCTTCCAGCAGCGCCGCCTGGCTGCGACTGGCGGCGCGCCGCTGGTGGCGCCGGCACTGCTCGCGAACCGCCGCTTTGTCATGGGGCTCTTCACCACGCTGGCCTTCTACGTCGGCAATGCTTCGCTGTACTTCGTGCTGGCGCTCTACCTGCAACAAGGCCTGGCGCTGGACCCGCTGAGCTCGGGCATCGTCTTCACCTCGTTGGCGATCGGCTTCTTCGCAACTTCGATGGCCGGCGCGCGCCTCGCACGCCGCTTCGGCGGCAAGCCGCCCATCGCGCTCGGCGCCCTGGTGCTGGCTGCGGGGCATGCGCTGCAGTTCGTCAACGTTGCCGGATGGGCCGGCCACACGCATGTGGTCGCATGGATGGTGCCGCTTTTGCTGGTGCAGGGTGCGGGGCTGGGCATGGTGATGGCGCCGCTGGTGTCCACAGTGCTGGCCGGCCTGCCGCCGCAGCATGCCGGTGTGGCATCGGGCGTGCTGTCGATGGTGCAGCAGGCGAGCAACGCGCTGGGGGTGGCGTTGATCGGCATCCTGTTCTATGGACGGCTGGGCCATGCGCCGGATGCGGCCGGCTATGCCAGCGCATTCGGTGTCGCGCTGGTGTACCTGATGGTCTCTGCCTTGGTGGTGGCCGTGCTGCATCGCAGAGTAGCGCAGCAGCAGCGCTGAACCAGGCACCGCGAATGTTCAGTTCTGTCCGGGCGGCGGTAGTGCAGAGAGTTTCGAGGCCACGCGCTGGCATGCGGCAATCAGGTCACGAACGATGCGTTCGTCCACGTTCAAATCGCCTTCGTATTCGCCGAGGTTTCGTATTTCGTGGCCCTTGGCCAGTACCCGCCAGACCTCCGGTCCCAACTCCAATGTGTGGGGCAGCACCTGAAAGACGATGAAGCGGTTGCTCGACCGATAACCATGCCAACGCAGCGCTGCGAGACACATCGCATGTGCTGCGTTGTAGGCAAGATCGAATCGGCCTTCAACGGAGAGTTGCGTCACCTGGGCGTCCGCCAGGCGCGCAAGGCCGGAACGCATCAGGCCCGCGAATTCGCGAGCATCCGGGGGTTCTGCGGCGAGCGGCTTGGCCGGGCCGCAGAGGTTTTCAAGCGGGGAGGGCATGCGCGTCGCCGATGACCCAGAGCTTGGGCTGTTCCATGACGCGCTTCACGAACGATTCCCCGTCCCTGTGCTTTCGCATCCATTCTTTTCTTGTGAACATGGTCGGATTCACTGTACGGCCAAGACGCGCCGACACGGCGTCGAGCGCGAGAAACAGGTCCGAATACGCAAGTTCTTCACTGATCAGCAGCAGGTCGATGTCGCTGGAGGCCGTGTCGCTGTTCTTGGCCACCGAGCCGAACACGAAGGCGGCCTCGATTTTTTCGGCCAGTGGTTCCAAGGCTTCACGCAACGGACCGGCGAGTCCGAAGGTCTTGCGAACGATGCCGCTCAGTTCTTCGTAGATCGGCGCCGCGGCGTTGGCTTGATAGTGCTTCTGGTTGCCGACACGCGATGTGACGAGCAGGCCACTGTCGGTCAGATGCTTGAGCTCGCGCTGAACGGCGCCGGAGCCCGCACCGGTAAGCTTGATCAACTCGCTGGAAAAGAAGCTGCGCTCGGGCTGGCCGAAAAGGTAGCCGAGCACGCGCTGTTGAGTCAGCGTGAAAAGAGCATCCGCCAGGCTGGCGGTTTTCTCGACTTCTGGCGGTGGTGATTTACCCATTTTGGGCATTTTAAAGCCCAAAATGGGTTTGTTGAAAATGAGCATGACATGACTTCAGACAATGGGAGAGCCATGGCCACGGATCTGCAACAGCTGACCGATGCGTTGCGCGTGTTCGCGAAAGACAGGGACTGGGAGCCCTTCCATTCGCCCAAGAATCTCGCGTCGGCCTTGTCGGTCGAAGCCGCCGAACTGCTCGAACATTTCCAATGGCTCACCGAAGCGCAAAGCAGGGCGCTTCCGCCGGAGAAGCGCACCGAGGTTGGTGCCGAGATGGCGGATGTCCTTCTCTATCTGCTGCAGCTCGCCGACAAGCTCGGCATCGACCTGATGGATGCGGCAAGAAGCAAGATGCTTGTCAATGCGCGGAAGTACCCGGTCGCGCCGTCCGTCGCCGCCGACCCGCCCGCCTGAGTACCTCCGTGTACGCCACCCGGCGTATTTCCCCCTCTTGGTGCATTCCGCAGACTCCTCCCCATCGCCAGCCCAGCGCTGTCGACAAGGTTTCAACCCACCGGAGCAGGAGTCCACATGCAACGTCGTTTCACCCTCAAGGCGCTCACCGCCGCCGTCGCGCTGGCCAGCATCTCTGCTGCGCCCGCATTCGCTGCCGACACCATCAAGGTCGGCGTGCTGCACTCGCTGTCGGGCACGATGGCCATCTCGGAAACCGTGTTGAAAGACACGGTGCTGATGGCCATCGACGACATCAACAAGAAGGGCGGCGTGCTGGGCAAGCAGCTCGAGCCCGTGGTGGTCGACCCGGCCTCCAACTGGCCGCTGTTCGCCGAGAAGACCAAGCAGCTGCTCGGCCAGGACAAGGTTTCGGTGATCTTCGGCTGCTGGACCTCGGTGTCGCGCAAGTCGGTGCTGCCGGTGGTCGAGGAAATGAACGGCCTCTTGTTCTACCCCGTGCAGTACGAGGGTGAAGAACTCTCGAAGAACGTGTTCTACACGGGTGCCGCACCCAACCAGCAAGCCATTCCGGCCGTCGACTACCTGATGAGCAAGGAAGGCGGCGGCGCCAAGCGCTGGGTGCTGCTGGGCACCGACTATGTCTACCCCCGCACCACCAACAAGATCCTGCGCGCCTACCTGAAGAGCAAGGGCGTGAAGGACACCGACATCGACGAGAAGTACACCCCCTTCGGCCACAGCGACTACCAGACCATCGTCGCCGACATCAAGAAGTTCTCGGCCGGCGGCAAGACGGCGGTGGTGTCCACCATCAACGGCGACTCCAACGTGCCCTTCTACAAGGAACTCGGCAACGCCGGCCTCAAGGCCAAGGACGTGCCCGTGGTGGCCTTCTCGGTAGGCGAAGAAGAACTGCGCGGCGTGGACACCAAGCCGCTGGTCGGCCACCTCGCTGCATGGAACTACTTCATGAGCATCAAGAACCCGACCAACACGGCGTTCATCAAGCAGTGGAGCGACTACGCCAAGGCCAAGAACATCGCCGGCCACAAGGACAAGCCGCTCACCAACGACCCGATGGAAGCCACCTGGATCGGCATCCACATGTGGAAGCAGGCGGTCGAGAAGGCCAAGAGCACCGACACCGACAAGGTGATCGCGGCGATGGCCGGCCAGACCTTCACGGCGCCGTCGGGCATCGTCTCGAAGATGGACGAGAAGAACCATCACCTGCACAAGAGCGTGTTCATCGGCGAGATCAAGGCCGACGGCCAGTTCGGCGTGGTGTGGAAGACGCCGGGTCCGGTCAAGGCCAAGCCGTGGAGCCCGTACATCGAAGGCAACGACAAGAAGCCTGACCAGCCGGCTGGCAAGTCGCTGTAATTCGTCAGCAAGTCCCTCCTCTCTTGCTCCCTCTCCCCTTGGGGAGAGGGCGGGGGTGAGGGCAACGGCGGTCGATCTGGCCGCCGCGCTCGTTGGAAGGCCGCCGGCCCTCACCCCAACCCTCTCCCCAAGGGGAGAGGGGGCAACACGAATGTCATGATGCTTCGACGATCCCTTCACTGCGCACTCGCCGCCATGCTGCTCATGGCAACGGCCGTCCATGCGCTGACCGCCGACGAAGCCAAGGCCATCGCCTCGGGCGAATCCGAAGCCCGCATCGCCGCGCTCAACAAGGCCGTACTCACGGCCGACGACAAGACCTCCGCCTTCATCCAGGCCATGGCCGACGACGCGGTCAAGTACACCGAGGACAAGGTCTTCGTGATGAAGGACGACAAGGGCTACGACCCCGTGACCGGCGCCGAGCTGAAGGTGCCCGACACGGCCGAGGACGTGGTCAACAACAACCTCATGCGCGGCGCGCTCGATGCCGCGCAGGCCGCGCTCAAGCTCACGAGCAAGGACGACGCGGTGCGCGCCGAAGCGGCGCAGGCGCTCTTCAAGGAGCCCGACGAATCCCGCCTCCCGATGGTCGAGAAGGCGCTGGCCGCCGAGACCAACCCCGGGATCAAGGCGCAGCTCGAACTGGTGCGCGCCGCCAGCATGCTCACCAGCGCCGACAAGGCCAAGCGCCTCGCCGCCGCCAAGGAACTGGGCGCCCATCGCAGCCCCGACACCAAGCTGCTGCTCAACCAGCGCCTCGCCGACGAGACCGAGGCGGACGTGAAGGCGGCCATCGCCGCATCCATCGCCAACATCGACGGCGCGCTGGTCTGGGGCGACCGCATCAATGCGGTGTTCAGCGGCATCAGCCTGGGCTCGGTGCTGCTGCTCGCCGCGCTGGGTCTCGCGATCACCTACGGCCTGATGGGCGTCATCAACATGGCGCACGGCGAGCTGATGATGATCGGCGCCTACGCCACCTACGTGATGCAGGGCATTTTCCAGAGGTACATGCCCGAGGCGGCGTTCGGCTGGTACCTGGTCGCCGCCATTCCCGTGTCCTTCCTCGCCTCGGCGCTCGTCGGCGCGGTGCTCGAACGCGGCGTGATCCGCTTCCTGTACGGCCGGCCGCTCGAAACGCTGCTCGCCACCTGGGGCATCAGCCTGATGCTGCAGCAGCTGGTGCGCACGCTGTTCGGCGCGCAGAACGTCGGCGTCGAGAACCCCGGCTGGATGAGCGGCGGCTTCACGATGCTGAGCAACGTCACGCTGCCCTGGAACCGCATCGGCATCGTCATCTTTGCAGCGCTGGTGCTGCTGGCCATGGGCTGGCTCATCGGCAGGACGCGCCTCGGCCTCTTCGTGCGCGGCGTCACGCAGAACCGCCCGATCGCCTCGTGCATGGGCGTGAACACCGCCCGCATCGACACCTACGCCTTCGCGCTCGGCTCCGGCATCGCGGGCCTCGCGGGCTGCGCGCTGAGCCAGATCGGCAATGTCGGTCCCGACCTGGGCCAGAGCTACATCGTCGACAGCTTCATGGTGGTCGTGATGGGCGGCGTCGGCCAGCTCGCGGGCACCGTGTATGCGGCGCTGGGGCTGGGCATTCTCAACAAGTTCATCGAAGGCTGGGCGGGCGCGGTGCTCGCGAAGATCGCGGTGCTCGTTTTCATCATCATCTTCATTCAAAAGAGACCTCAGGGCATCTTCGCCATGAAGGGCCGGAGCGCAGAAGCATGAGCAAGGTCGTGTTGCCAACCAAGGGGCCGCTTTTGAGCGGCAAGGGCTGGACGGCCTTCTTCGTCGCATTGATCGTGGTCTGCGCCGTGGCGCCGGTGCTCAACATCGTGGTGCCGGCCGGCAGCCCGCTGCACATGAGCGACTACGCGGTGGCGCTGGTCGGCAAGATCATGTGCTACGCCATCTGCGCGCTGGCCATGGACCTGATCTGGGGCTACACCGGCATCCTCTCGCTGGGCCACGGCCTCTTCTTCGCGCTCGGCGGCTACATGATGGGCATGTACCTCATGCGCCAGATCGGCCGCGACGGCAACTACAAGAGCGACCTGCCGGACTTCATGGTGTTCCTCGACTGGAAGACGCTGCCCTGGCACTGGACCTTCAGCGACAGCTTCATCGCCACGCTGATCCTGATCGTCGCGGTGCCGGGCGTCATTGCCTTCGTGTTCGGCTTCTTCGCCTTCCGCTCGCGCATCAAGGGCGTGTACTTCTCGATCATCACGCAGGCCATGACCTTCGCGGCCATGCTGCTGTTCTTCCGCAACGAGACGGGCTTCGGCGGCAACAACGGGTTCACCGACTTCAAGCGCATCCTGAACATTCCGATCGCCACGCAGGAAATGCGCATGACGCTCTTCGCGCTCACGGGCCTTACGCTGCTGGGCTTCTTCCTGTTCGCCAGGTGGCTCATCGGCAGCAAGTTCGGCCGCGTGCTGCAGGCCATTCGCGATGCCGAAACGCGCGTGATGTTCTCTGGCTACAACCCGCTGCCCTACAAGCTCACGATCTGGGTCATCTCCGCCATCATGTGCGGCGTGGCCGGTGCGTTGTACGTGCCGCAGGTCGGCATCATCAACCCGGGCGAGATGAGCGCGGCCAACTCCATCGAGATCGCGATCTGGGCCGCGGTGGGCGGACGCGCCACGCTGATCGGCCCGATCATCGGCGCCTTCATCGTCAACGGCGCGAAGAGCTGGCTGACGGTGGCGTACCCCGAGTACTGGCTCTATTTCCTGGGCGCGTTGTTCATTGCTGTCACGCTGTTCCTGCCGAACGGCATCGTGGGTCTGGTGAAGAAGTGGTTGTCGCGCGAGAAGACGGCGCCCGCCGCACCGAGCGCGGGCCGTGAAGAAGCGCAACGCGCCATGGCCGCGGCGCAGGGCATGGAGCCCGAGGCGTTGCATGCGCCGCTCGCCGCCGACGTGAAGGGAGCCCGCGCATGACGCCCGACCTGATGGACGCCGGCGCCGAGCGCGCGGCGCGTGCCCACGGCATGCCCTACGCAAGCGGCAGCACCGAGTCGGGCGGCCGCGCCGCCGACTTCGGCCGCATCGTGACACCCGGCGAGGTCGACGTCACGCATGGCCGCATCCTGTACCTCGAGGACGTGAGCGTGAGCTTCGACGGCTTCAAGGCGATCAACAAGCTGTCGCTCGACATCGCACCGGGCGAGCTGCGCTGCATCATCGGCCCCAATGGCGCCGGCAAGACGACGATGATGGACATCATCACCGGCAAGACGCGGCCCGACGAGGGCACGGTGTTCTTCGGCAGCACGATCGACCTGTTGCGCCACCGCGAGGCCGACATCGCCCAGTTGGGCATCGGCCGCAAGTTCCAGAAGCCGACGGTGTTCGAGCATCTCACCGTGTTCGAGAACCTCGAACTCGCGCTCAAGACCAACAAGGGCGTGCGCGCCTCGATGCTGTTCAGGCTCGACTCGGCGCAAAGCGATCGGCTGGCCGAAGTGCTGCAAACCATTCACCTGGCCGACAGCGTGTCGCGCCTGGCCGGCAACCTGAGCCATGGCCAGAAGCAGTGGCTGGAGATCGGCATGCTGCTGATGCAGGACCCGAAGCTGCTGCTGCTCGACGAACCCGTGGCCGGCATGACCGACGAGGAAACGGCGCGCACTGCGGAGCTGTTCCTCACGCTCAAGGGCAAGCATTCGCTGATGGTGGTGGAGCACGACATGAGCTTCATCCGCACGATCTCGGAAATCGTCACCGTGCTGTGCGACGGCTCCGTGCTGGCGCAGGGCACGCTCGATGAAGTACAGGCCGACGAACGCGTGATCGAGGTTTATCTCGGCCGCTGAGGAATCGATTTCATGCTGACAGTCAAGAACATCCACCAGTACTACGGCGGCTCCCACATCCTGCGGGACGTGAGCTTCGAGGCAACGCTCGGCAAGGTCACGGTACTGCTGGGCCGCAACGGCGTGGGCAAGACGACATTGCTCAAGTCGTTGATGGGCCTGGTCCCCATCAAGAGCGGCAGCATCGAACTCGAAGGCAAGCCGATCCAGAAGGCCACCCCGTACGACAGGGCCAGGGCGGGCATCGGCTTCGTCCCGCAAGGCCGCGAGATCTTCGCAAGGCTCACCGTCGAAGAAAACCTGCGCATGGGCCTCGCCTACAAGAGCGGCAGCACGCCCATTCCGTCGGAACTCTTCGACCTGTTCCCGGTGCTCAAGCAGATGATCAATCGCCGCGGCGGCGACCTCTCCGGCGGCCAGCAGCAGCAGCTTGCCATTGCGCGCGCCCTCGCGCCCAAGCCCAAGCTGCTGATCCTCGACGAGCCCACCGAAGGCATCCAGCCCAGCATCATCAAGGACATCGGCCGCGTCATCCGCATGCTGGCCGACCGCGGCGACATGGCCATCGTGCTGTGCGAGCAGTACTACGACTTCGCCCAGGAACTGGCCGACGACTACCTCGTGATGGAACGCGGCGAGGTCATTGCCCGCGGCCTCGGCAAGGACATGGAAGCGCAGGGCGTGCGCCAGCTCGTTGCGATCTGACGACAGCCGGCCGGCCACCGGCCGCGCATGGCGGTACCAGTCCCACGGCATCGCCGTATCGGCAGAAATTCAGGGTTTACCCTAAAATCGGCCTCTGCCCGTCGCCGCCGGGCGCCCTCCCAGGAGCCTGGCCTTGAACGCCTCCCCACCCGCGCTGGACAGCGCGGACACCGATATTCCTGTTTCTTCTCCCGCTGCCGCGCCCGTGAACTTCCTGCGGGCCGTGCTCGCGCTCGGCGTCGGCGGCTTCGCCATCGGCACCGGCGAGTTCGTGATCATGGGCTTGCTGCCCGAGGTCGCGAACGACATCGCGGTCACCATTCCGCAGGCGGGTCACGTCATCAGCGCCTACGCGCTCGGCGTGGTGATCGGCGCCCCGGTGCTCGCCGTGCTTGCGGCCGGCTGGGGCCGCCGCGCTTTGCTGATCGCGCTCATGGCCGTGTTCGCCGCCGGCAACTTCGCCAGCGCGATGGCGCCGGGCTACATGTCGCTCAACCTGCTGCGCTTCGCGACCGGCCTGCCGCACGGCACCTACTTCGGCGTCGCCGCGCTCGTGGCCGCCACGCTCGCGCCACCCGGGCGCCGTGCGCGGGCCGTGGGCCTCGTGATGCTGGGGCTCACCGGCGCCACGCTCGTCGGCGTGCCCATCGCCGCATGGCTCGGCCAGCTCTTCGGCTGGCGCGCGGCCTTCGTGTTCGTCGGCGTCATCGCGCTCATTGCCGTGGTGCTCCTTCGCCGCGACGTTCCCGACATTGCCGCCGCAGCCGGTGCCAGCCCGTGGCGCGAACTCGGCGCGCTCAAGCGCAAGCAGGTGTGGTTCACGCTCGGCATCGGCGCCATCGGCTTCGGCGGCATGTTCTCGGTGTTCAGCTACATCAAGCCCACGCTCATCGAAGTGGCCGGCCTGCCGCTGGGCGGCGTGCCCTTCGTGCTTGCGCTGTTCGGCCTCGGCATGGTCACCGGCAATCTCGTCGGTTCGCGCCTGGCCGACAAGTCGCTGATGCGCACCATCGGCGGCCTGCTCGTCTATGCGGCGCTGGTGCTCGCGATGTTCTCGTTTGCGGCGCACAACGTCTTCACCGCAGCGTTCAATGTGTTCCTCATCGGCACCACCGTTGCCATCGGCCCGGCTCTGCAGATCCGCCTGATGGACGTGGCCGGCGACGCCCAGACGCTCGCCGCCGCGCTCAACCATTCGGCCTTCAACATGGCCAATGCGCTCGGCGCATGGCTGGGCGGCGTGGCCATTGCCGCGGGCCTGGGCTGGACCTCCACCGGCTGGGTCGGCGCCTTGCTGGCGCTGGCGGGCATGGGCATCTTCGGCTGGGCGATCGCGAGCGCGCGTGCCGAGGCGCGGCCGGGCAAGATCGCCTGCGAAGGTTCGGCGGGCTAGGGCCTGTTCAACCTAAGCAAGGGGTCGCGAAGCTCGCCACAGCTCGCCCATCAAGGCGCGTGACGCCGTGCGTGCGTGCGCACGCACAAGGAGCGCAACGCCGAGGGGCGGGCTGTGGCGAGCTTCCCTTCGGGTTGCTTCGCAAAGGGGCCGTCTGCGGCGTTGCCCGCGCTTGCAAGGCATCAGCCTTGCTGCGCGCGGGCGCCTTGCAGCCAGCCCCTTTGCGAAGCAACGCGACCCCTTGCTTAGGTTGAACAGGCCCTAGGGCCGCTGCGGCGCGGTGCGCTCGCGCATCAGCGAGGCGAACTTCCGCAGCTCGGCCGCGTTCAGGTCCGATACCGCCCACGCCTGCATGCCACCCTGGGCCCAATGCGCGAGCTGGTAGCCCTGCCGCGCGGAGAACGCGGGCGGCTGCACCTTCGCATCGGCCGCGGGCCAGACAAACAGGTTGATGACGTGCGGCCCTGACCGATAGACCAGCGCCGCCACCGTCCGCCCGTCGAGGTAGTCGAGCCGCCCGCCCGCCAACGGAAAACCGTCGGCAGCCAGATCCATTACCGGCGGCGAGAAGTCGAGCTTGCCGGCAAACCAGGGCTTCACCGTGTGCTGGTCGGACGAGGCCACGTCCGCCAGGTGCGCTGCCATCAGCGACCGCACGTGGTTGGCCGTGACCGCCTCGCCGAGCGCGTCCTGCGGCGGCACCGGCGTTGCCAGCAGAACGAGCGCGAGACCCCAGGCCGTTGCCGCCCCGGTGCCGAACCAGGCCAGACCCTGCCACCAGCCCCGCCGGTTGCGCACCGGGACGGCCGGCGCGACAGCCGCACCGGCTTCGGAACGCAGCGCCTCCGCGATGCGTCCGGCCAGCCCTGGCGGCGGCGCGTGCCGCATGGCGTGGCGCCGGATCAGCGGCCCCAGTTCGTCGTCAGGAATTTGCATGGTGCGTCCTTTCCGCCGCGTCGCCGGGGCGTTCGTCGCGCAGGCTATCGCGCAGCAAGGCCCGCGCGCGCGACAACCGCGACATCACCGTGCCCAGGGGGACGCCGGCGATGCGTGCGATGTCCTCATAGCGCATCTCTTCCAGCTCGCGCAGCACGATGACTTCGCGATAGACCGCGGGCAGGGCGTCGATGGCGGCATCGATGCGCTCGCCCTGCTCGCGCTGTTCCCACTGCCGGGCCGGATCGCTCGCATCCGAAGAGGCCGGGGCCACGGCCTCGCTGTCGCGCAGCTCGTCGAACTCCACCTGGTCCGCCAGCAGCCGGTTCTGTCGCATCCGGTCGTAGCAGGCATTGCGCACGATGCCCAGCAGCCACGGCCGCGCGCTCTCGCCGCGGAGGCCGTCGAAAAAACGGAAGGCCCGCAGATACGCCTCCTGCACCGCGTCGTCGGCCAGATGGTCGTCGCGCAACAGCCAGCGCGCAAGGTTCCATGCTGCAGCCAGATGCGGCAGCGCGGCGGCTTCGAACTGGCGTGTGCGGTCGGTCAATGGGCTCGTTCTTCCTGCATGACGTGGCAGCTGCGCGTTTTATTCCATCTTTTTTTCCTGGCCCCCGGGAATAAGCGGGGCCCGCCATGCGTCATGCCCTGTGCCGATTCTCTTTCCACTCTCAGAGGAGTCCTCCATCATGATCGCCATCCCCGGGTTTGTGCGCATCCTCGTCGTTCTCGCGGCGTTGGGCGCTTCGGCCCTCCCAGCGCTCGCGGCCGGCCCCAAGGCCTATGTCGGCAACTTCAAGGACAGCACGGTCAGCGTGATCGACACCGGCACCGAGCGCGTGCTCGCCACGGTGCCGGTGGCCACGGGGCCGGACGGCATCGTCATTGCCCCGAACGGGCGCAGCGTGTTCGTCAGCGGCTCCAGCGCCTCCGCGGTGAGCGAGATCGATGCCGCAACCGACCGCGTGACGCACACCATCGACGTCGGCAAGGGTCCGCAGGGCCTCGCCACCACGGCCGACGGCCGCTGGGTGCTGGTGGCCGTCAACGGCGACGACCGCATGGCCTTCGTCGACACAGCGACGCACGCCGTGAGCGCCACCGTGCCCGTGCCCAAGCCGCACACCATCGCCGTGCGGCCCGACGGCCGGCAGGCCTACGTCGCCTCGCAGGAGCCAGGGCACTTCGCACTCGTGGTCGTCGACCTGGCGACGCGCAAGGTGATCTCGGAGATTCCGCTCGAGAAGGCGCCGCGCGACCTGGAGTTCGGCCACGACGGCAAGGCGCTGTACCTGACCCTGGCGGGCGTGCCCGCCGTGCAGGTGCTCGACGCGGCGACGAACCAGTGGCAAACGCCGATCCCGACGGGCGTCTCGCCCCACATCGCCCAGCACTTCGCCGGCATGGCGAGCGGCGTGGTGGTCGTGCAGGGGCCGGGCGAGGTCATGCTCTTCGACCCGGCGACGCGGGCGCCGGGCCGCAGCATCGGCGTGGGCAAGCAGCCGCACTGGCTCGACATCTCGGCAGACGGCAAGAAGCTGTGGGTGAGCAACGAAGGCTCCAACGATGTCAGCGTGGTCGACCTGGCCGGCGGCCTGATGCACACCGTGCCGGTCGGCAATGCGCCGCGCAAGGTGGCCGTGCAGCGCGCCGCGTCCGCAGGCACCGCGCATGCCGGCGGCTCTGCGCACGTGGCGATCCGCAACTTCGCCTTCGAGCCGGCGCAGATCACCGTCAAGGCGGGCCAGAGCGTGACCTGGAAGAACGACGACGGCGCGCCGCACGGCGTGGTCTTCAAGGACGGCACTGCGGGCATGGACCTCATGCTGCCCGGCAAGACCTTCACGCAGACCTTCGACAAGCCGGGCGTGCACGACTACGCCTGCTCGGTGCATTCCTACATGACGGCGCGCGTGACGGTGCTCGCGCCCTGACGGAAGGCTCAGCGCGCTCCCAGCGCCTCGTAGAGCTTCAGCGCCGCGCGCGCCGTCTGCTCGTCGCAGACCAGCACCGACAGCAGCCTGGCCCACAGCACGGCCGCGATGACCGGTGCCTTGTTTTCACCGCCCGACGCGACGATCACCGTCGGGATGCGCGCCAGTTCTTCCAGCGAAGGCGCCACCACGCGCTGGTTCAGCGCATGCTTCACCGGCTTGCCATGGCGGTCGACGAACTGGCCGATGATGTCGCCCACCGCTTTCGCCTGCCGCAGCGCGGTCACCGGCACATCCCTGGGCAGCCCGTAGCGCACCAGCAGCGACCGCGTGCTCAGGTCGCCCACGCTCAGCAGCGCGACGTCGTTGGCCGCGATCTGGCCGAAGGCTTCCTTGAACACATCCTGCGAGACGATGGTGTCGCGCGACCTGGCGCTGCCCGCATAGAGCGGCGCCGCGAGATAGCTGCACTGCGCGCCGAGCCGGGCCGCCAGCGCGCTGGCCGTCTCGAAGGTGTTGATCTCCAGGCCGCGCGTCAGGCCGCCCATCATCGAGTTGACGTGCAGGTTCGGCCACTGCCCCGGCGCGACGTGCCGGATCGCTTCGCGCAGCGTCGCGCCCCAGCCCACGCCGAGGCCGCGCACGCGGTGCGTCTCCAGGTGCCTCGACAGGTACTCGCCCGCCGTGCGGCCCAGCAGCACCGGAACCAGGTCGGGGTTTTCGGGCGTCGGAATGATCACCGCCTCGCGCAGGCCGCACACCTTGCGCAGGTCTTCTTCGAGCTGCAGGCAGCTCTCGTGCCGCGAGTTGATCTTGATGCTGACCAGCCCGCTTTCGCGCGCCTCGCCGAGCAGCCGGTTCACGCGCAACCGTGTGAGCCCGAGCTTCGTGGCGATGCCGTCCTGCGTCAGGCCCTCCATGTAGTAGAGCCAGGCCACGCGCACCGCCACCTGATCTTCCTCTGCCATCCGAATGCTCCGTTGTTGTTTCCCGATTCTGCCCCGCGCCGATGAAAACCCCGGGTAGTCACCTGCTTGAAACAAATGCATTTCAAAATATACACTTGTTCATTGCCGGCCATTCCGGCGCTTCGACCCCTGGAGACATGAGCGAACAGACATCCCCGCTGAAGACTGCATTGCGCGAAGCCGCGGTCACCAGAGAAGTCGTCGTCGAGCGCGCCGCGGCGCATGCGATGCCCGACGTTCTGCGGCGCGCGGCGCCCGGTGCGCGCTGGCTGCTCGTGGCCGACGAGACGACGTGGGACGTCGCGGGCGAAGCCGCGCAGGCGCTGCTCGAAGCGCGGGGCATCGCACTCGCGCCGCCGCTGATGCTGCCCGCGCGTCCCCGGCTCAAGCCGCGCGTGGCGGCCTCGGCCACCATCGCCCGCAAGCTCGCAGCGCACGACCTGACGCCGGTGGCCGTGGGTTCCGGCGTCGTCAACGACCTGGTCAAGCATGCAGCGGCGCTCGCCGGCAAGCCCTATGTCTGCCTCGCCACCGCCGCGTCGATGGACGGCTACGCCGCCTCCGGCGCCGCGCTGCTCGACGAAGACGGCTTCAAGCGCACGCTCGCCTGCCCGCCGCCCGTGGCGGTGCTGGCCGATCTCGGCGTGCTCGGCGCCGCGCCCGCACGCATGACGGCCTGGGGCTATGGCGATCTCGCCGGCAAGACCGTGGCCGGCGCCGACTGGCTGCTGGCCGATGCGCTGGGCGTCGAAGCCTTGAACCATCGGCCCTACGACATGGTGCAGACGCACCTGCGCGACTGGCTCGGCGCACCCGGCCGGCTCGCCGCGCGCGAACCCGAAGCCATGGGCGACCTGATGGCCGGCCTCCTGGTCAGCGGCTTCGCCATGCAGGCCCACGGCAACTCGCGTCCGGCCAGCGGCAGCGACCACCAGTTCTCCCACCTGTGGGAGATGGAGAACCTGCAGGTGGACGGCGAGCCCGCCGCACACGGCGCCTGCGTGGGCGTCGGCTGCGTCGCCATGCTCGCGATGTACGAATGGCTGCTGGCCCGGCCCGACGCCGCGCTCGCATCGGCTGCCGCGCAGGCGCAGGACGGCTGCGACGACGCCGCGCTCTCGCGCGAGATCGACGCCGCCTTCGACCGCGAGGAATTCCGCGCCGCCGCCCGCGACGAGATGCAAGGCAAGCGCGCCACCGGCAGCCGCCGCGCACGCATCGAACGCTTTGCCGGCATCTGGCCCGCGCTGCGCGGCCAGCTCGCTCGCCAGCTCATCGGCGCCGGCGACATGCAGCAGCGCCTGCGCACCATCGGCGGCGCCGCACACCCGCGCGACCTCGGCATCGCCCGCGCGCGCCTCGCCGCCGACTACCGCCGCGCGCGCCTCATCCGGCGCCGCTATACCTTGCTCGACCTGCTCGACGAACTGGGCTGGCTCGACGCCGCGATCACCGATCTCTTCAGCCCCGGCGGCTTCTGGGCCGCCTGACTCTGCCCCACCGATCCACAGGAGACAGCGATGAATTTCAACCGACGCAGCACCCTGGCCACACTGGCTTTTTCGTCCGCGCTCTGGCTCGCCGGCGGTTCCCCGGCAGCCGCCCAGCCCGTGCAGATCCAGTGGTGGCATGCCATGGGCGGCGCGCTCGGCGAGCGCGTCGACGAGCTGGTGAAGAACTTCAATGCCTCGCAGCAGAAGTACGTGGTGGTCGCCGTCAACAAGGGCAACTACGATGAGGTCATCAACGGCACCATCGCCGCCTACCGCGCCAAGCGTGCGCCGCAGCTGGTGCAGATCTACGAGCGCGGCTTCATGACCATGCTGCTGTCCGACGCCACCGTGCCCGTGCAGGACCTGCTCGACCAGCGCGGCTACAAGGTTGACTGGGCCGACTTCGTCAAACCCGTGGCGGGCTTCTACAGCTACAAGGGCAAGCTCATGACCATGCCCTTCAACTCGTCGTCGCCCATCCTCTGGTACAACAAGACGCACTTCGAGAAGGCCGGCTTCGCCAGGCCCGCCGAGACCTGGCAGGAACTGGAGAAGCAGCTCTACGCCATCAAGCAGAAGGGCGTGTCCGCCTGCGGCTCGGTGCTCGCGGGCGACTACCACTGGAGCCTGCTCGAGAACTACAGCGCCATCAACGACCTGCCGTACGCTACAAAGGCCAACGGTTACCAGGGCCTGGACGCCGAGTTCGTCTACAACAAGACCTCGGTGGTCTCGCAGGTCGGGCGCATCAAGAAATGGATCGACGACGGCGTGATGCAGATCGCCGGCCAGGGCCTGAGCCCCGAGCAGCTCTTCACCTCCGGCAAGTGCTCCACCTTCTTCGCCTCGACCGCCGCGCACAGCGGCATCGAGCGCGAGGCCAAGATCGACTGGAGCGCCACCTACCTGCCGTGGGAAGCGGGAAAGCAGCCGAAGAACAGCACCATCGGCGGTGCCTCGCTCTGGGTCATGAAGGGCCAGAAGCCGGCCGAGTACGACGCCGTCGCGGCCTTCCTCGACTACCTCGCCAAGCCCGAGACGCAGGTGTGGTGGCACAAGGCCACCGGCTACGTGCCGCTGAGCAACAAGGCCTACCAGATGGCCAAGTCGCAGGACTACTACAAGGAGCGCCCGACGCGCGAGATCGCGATCCTGCAGCTCACGCGCGGCACGCCCACGGCCAACTCCACGGGCTTTCACTTCGGCAACTTCACGCAGACCATGATGGCGCAGCGCGACGAGTTCGAGAACGTGGTGGCCGGCAAGAAGACGCCGCAGGTGGCAATGGACGATGCCGTCAAGCGCGGCAACGAAATCCTGCGCCAGTACGAGAAACTCAACAAGGGCCGCTACTGAGCGGCTCGCAACCCTGAAAGAACAGGCGGATCGCAGGCATGGCCAAACCCGAAGCGGGCCTCAAGCGCGCGCACTTCCAGGACGTGCGCCTGCCCGTGCTGCTGCTGTTGCCGCAGCTCGCGATCCTGCTGTTCTTCTTTTTCATTCCGTCGTTCCGAGCGCTCGGGCAGGCATTCTTCCTGTCCGACCCGTTCGGCAACACGGTGCACTTCGTCGGCTTCGACAACTTCGCTCAGCTGCTGCAAAGCGCCACCTACCACGAGTCGGTGCAGGTCACGGTGGTGTTCACCATCCTGCAGAACCTGCTCACCATCGCGGTGGCGCTGGTGCTGGCCTTTGCGAGCGACAGGGTGATACGCGGCCGCGGCATCTACAAGGCGATCATCCTGCTGCCCTATGCCATCGCGCCGGTCATCGCGGGCATCCTGTGGGCCTTCCTGTTCAACCCCGCGGTCGGGCCGCTGGCGCACGTGCTGCACGCGCTCGGCTTCGCATGGGACCCGAACCGCGTGGGCTCGGACGCGATGGTCCTGGTGATCCTCGCGGCCTCGTGGAAGCATGTCTGCTACGACTACATCTTCCTGCTCGCCGGCCTGCTGGCCGTGCCTTCTTCATTGCTCGAAGCGGCGGCGGTGGATGGCGCGGGGCCGCTGCGGCGCTTCTTCACCATCGGGCTGCCGCTGCTCATGCCCACGATGTTCTTCCTGGCGGTGATGAACTTCGTCTACGGCTTCTTCGAGATCTTCGCCATCGTCGATGCGGTCACGCAGGGCGGGCCGGCGGGCGCGACCAACGTGCTGGTCTTCAAGGTCTACATCGACGGCTTCGTCAACCTCGATCTCGGCTCCTCGGCCGCGCAGTCGGTCATCCTGATGATCTTCGCGCTGCTGATGACGCTGCTGCAGTTCCGCTACGTGGAGCGGCGTGTGAGCTACGACGTATGACGGCATCTGCAAAGGACCCGGCCCATGGTTGAACGCGCCCCCCTTCTCGACGCCGCCTGCCACGCCATCTTGCTCGTCGGCGTGGCCTTCGTCTGCGTGCCGCTCTACCTGGCCTTCGTGGCCGGCTCGCTCACCATCGGCGAGGTACAGCAGGTGCCGCTGCCCTGGCTGCCCGGCGACCAGTTCGTGCAGAACCTGCGCACCGCGTGGACGCAGGCCAACTTCGGCCGGCTGTTCCTCAACTCGTTCATCGTGGCGCTGGGCATCACGGTCGGCAAGATCGCGGTGTCGCTGCTGTCGGCCTTTGCCATCACGTACTTCCGCTTCCGCTTTCGCATGACGGCGTTCTGGCTGATCTTCGTGTCGCTGATGCTGCCGATCGAGGTGCGCATTTCGCCAACCTACGAATCGGTGGCCAATGCGGCGCTGCCGGTGCAATGGCTGGTGGAGATGCTGCACTTTTCGGCGGCGTGGAACGCGGTCACCGGGCACACGGTCGACATCCAGCTCTCGTGGAACATGGTCGACACCTATCCGGGGCTGATCCTGCCGCTGATCGCCTCGGCCTCGGCCACCTTCCTGTTCCGCCAGTTCTTCCTCACGGTGCCCGACGAGCTGTGCGAAGCGGCGCGCATCGACGGCGCCTCGCCGATGCATTTCTTCTGGACCATCCTGCTGCCGCTGTCGCGCTCGAACATCGCGGCGCTGGCGATCATCTTGTTTCTCTACGGCTGGAACCAGTACCTCTGGCCGCTGCTCTTCACCACCGACAAGGACATGGCCACCGCGGTGATCGGGCTCAAGCACCTCATTCCGCGCTCCGATTCGCAGCCGGCCTGGAACGTGGCGATGAGCGCGGCGCTGCTGACCATGCTGCCGCCCATCCTGGTGGTGGTAGCGTTGCAGCGTTCGTTCGTCAAAGGGCTGGTCGACAGCAGCAAGTAAAACAGGCAGTACGAGAAGGACATTGCAGAAATGATCATCGTGGGGCATCGCGGCGCACGCAACCTCTGGCCCGAGAACAGCCTGGGCGGTTTCCGCCGCCTGATCGCATCGGGCGCCGATGCGGTGGAATTCGATGTGCAGGAAACGCGCGACGGCACCGCCGTCGTCATTCACGATCCGTTGCTCGACCGCACCACCGAAGGCACCGGGCCGATCCGCGATCGCACGGCCGCCGAGGTGCTGGCCACGCGGCTGCGCGAAGGGCAGGGCGGCCAAGGCAGCGAGGAGGGCGAATGCGTGCCGTCGCTGGCCGAGGTGCTGCGCCTCTTCGCGCCCACCCGCATGGAGCTGCATGTCGAGATCAAGACCGACGCGGCCGGCGAACTGCCCGCAGGCTCGGTCGCGCGAACGGTGCAGGCCCTGCACGACGCGGGCGTGGCGGGCCACAGCATCCTGACCTGCTTCGTGCCCGAGGTGCTCGATGAGGTGCTGGCCTGCTGGCCCGGCGGCCGCGTGCTGGCCTCGCTCGATCATCGCTCGGCCGAGATGCTCGGCGGCATCGGGCGAGCACTCGCGCGCTATGCGGCCATGCCGGGGTGCATCGTCGCGGTCGAGAAGAAGCTGCTCACCGCGACGTGGCCGCAATGCCTGGCCGCGCTCGGCACCGAGCGGCTGGGCGCCTGGGTGATCAACGAGCCCGACGAGATCGCGCACTGGCTCGCGATGCCGGTGCGCCAGATCACGACCGACCGGCCGGACCTGGCCTTGGCGGCACGCCGATGAGTGCGCAGCAGCTCATTTCGCGCCGGCGCCTGCTGTGCACCGGGCTGGCCGCTGCTTCGCTGGGCCATCCCTTTCTGCAATTGCACGCGCAGCCGGCATCGCGCGATCCGTTCATGCTGGGCGTGGCCTCGGGCGCGCCGCGGCCCGACGGCATGGTGCTCTGGACCCGGCTCGCGCCCGAGCCGCTGCAGGGCGGCGGCATGGGCGAAGCGCCGGTGGCGGTGCGATGGGAGGTCGCGGAAGACGAGGGCTTCCGGCGTGTCGTGGCGCGCGGCTCGGCCACGGCCACCGCCGAACTCGCGCATTCGGTGCATGTGGAGGTGCAGGGGCTCCTGCCAGGCCGGCCTTACTGGTACCGCTTCACCGCGGGCGGCGCACGCAGCCCCGCCGGCCGCACACGCACCGCACCGGCCGAAGGCGACGAGGCCTCGCAGCCGCTGCGCTTCGCCTTCGCGTCCTGCCAGCAGTACGAGCAGGGCTACTACGCGGCGTACCGCGACATGGCCGCGCAGCCGCTCGACTTCGTCGTGCATCTGGGCGACTACATCTACGAAAGCTCCTGGGGCTCGCGCCACGTGCGTCATCACCAGGGCGGCATCCCGACGCAGCTGGCCGAGTTCCGCGACCGCTATGCGCTCTACAAGACCGACCCGCACCTGCAGGCCGCGCACGCCGCCTTCCCCTGGCTCGTGACCTGGGACGACCACGAGGTGGCCAACGACTACACCGACGACGTGTCGCCGCGCACCATCGATCCCGCGCAATTCCTCGCGATGCGCGCCGCCGCCTACCAGGCCTGGTACGAGCACATGCCCGTGCCCGCCAGCATGCGGCCGCGCGGCGCCGATGCCACCATCTACGGCCGCCACCGTTTCGGCCGGATGCTCGACGTGATGCTGCTCGACGGGCGCCAGTACCGGTCGCACCACGCCTGCCTCGCGGGCCGCAGCGCTTCGCCGCTGGCCGACTGTGCCGACCGGTTGGCGCCGGAGCGCAGCTTCCTCGGCGCGAAGCAGGAGGCCTGGCTCGCGAACGAACTCGCCGCGCCCCCGGCCCGCTGGACCGTGATCGCCCAGCCCACGCTGCTGGCCGAGGCCGACCGCAAGCGCGGCCCCGAGCACGGCTACTGGATGGACGGCTGGGACGGCTATGCCGCTTCCCGCACCCGGCTGCTCGACGCACTGGCCGCGAACAAGGCGCGCGGCGGCGACGCGCTCGTCATCGGCGGCGACGTGCATGCCTTCTGGGCCGCCGACCTGCGCCGCGAGCCACGGGGCCCGGCGGTCGCGACCGAGTTCGTGGGCGGCGCCATCACCTCCGAAGGCCCGAGCGCCGCCAACGTGGCGAACCTGCTCGCGAAGAACGACCACCTGCGCTATGGCCGCGGCGACAAGCGCGGCTATGCGCTCATGACGCTCGATGCGCGCGGCTGCGCGGTCGAGTTCCGCGCGGTGGACGACGAGAAGAACGCCGACGCCGCCGTGGCACCGATGGCCCGCTTCTCGGTGGCGCGCGGCGCGCCCGGCGTGCATCTCGAAACCACCTGAAATATCCGGCGCCTGCAGGAATGCGCGGCCGTGCCTATGATGGCCGCCGCCCCTTTCTCACCCCTCTCACTTCTTTGGAGCGAGCCCCCATGAGCATTCCCACCACCCGTCTCGGCCGCACGGGCCTCACTGTGTCCCGCCTCGCACTCGGCACCATGACCTTCGGCCTGCAGACCGACGAGACGGTGTCGCACCAGATCCTCGACAGGGCGGCCGAAGGCGGCATCAACTTCCTCGACACCGCCGACGTGTACCCGCTCGGCGGCACCATCGACACCGCCGGCCGCACCGAAGAGATCATCGGCAACTGGCTGGAAAAGCAGGGCCCCTCGGGCCGCCGGCGCTTCGTGGTTGCCACCAAGGCGGTCAACAAGGTCGGCCCCAACCCCTGGGACCAGGGCGCATCGCGCAAGCATTTGCTCGATGCCATCGACCTCTCGCTCAAGCGGCTGAAGACCGACCACGTCGACCTGTACCAGCTGCACATGGACGACCGCGAGACGCCGCTCGAAGAGAGCCTCGAGGCTCTCGACGTCATCGTCAGGTCGGGCCGCGCGCGCTACATCGGCGTGTCGAATTTCCTGGCCTACCGGCTGGCGCGTGCGCTCGGCAAGTCCGACCTGCACAGGTTCACCCGCTTCGTGTCGGTGCAGCCGCGCTACAGCCTGCTGTTCCGCGAGATCGAGCGCGAGCTGCTGCCGCTCGCGAGCGAAGAGGGTCTGGGCGTGATCCCCTACAACCCGCTGGCCGGCGGCCTCCTGACCGGCAAGTACAAGCCCGGCGCCAAGCCCGAGGAGAACACTCGTTTCACGCTCGGAACGGCCGGCGGCATGTACCAGGACCGCTACTGGAACGAGCGCAGCTTCAACACCGTGACGCAACTGCACAAGCTGGCCGACGAGGCGGGCGTGCCGTTGGCGACGCTGGCAGTGGCGTGGGTGATGGCCAATCCGCTGATCACCGCGCCGCTGCTCGGTGCGAGCCGGCCGGAGCAGCTCGATGCGACCATTGCCGCGGCCGAGTACAAGCTCGATCCGGCGCTGAAGCAGAAGCTCGACGAGCTGACCGCGGAGTACCGCAAGGGCGACGCCCCGCGCTGAGTCCTTGTCTTGCTCCTTCCCCCGCTGGGGGAAGGCTGGGATGGGGGCAGGCAGAGCGCCCGATGTGAGCGCCGCCGTGCCCCCACCCCAACCCTCCCCCAGCGGGGGAGGGAGCAAAACCGGAAACTGTCAGAACTGTCAGTTGGTCGACAGCGAGGAGAGAGAAGCGGGTTCTTAGAGTGAACCCACCATGGTTCTCTCTCCTGCCAACCCCCCATCGCGCAGGGTGCTCGCGCCGATAGCATTTGCCGCGGTCCTGCTCGCCGGCTGCGCCGTCGGCCCCGACTACGTCCGCCCGCAGATTGATGTCCCGGCCGCCTACAAGGAAACCGGCCCCTGGAAGACCGCCACCCCGCAGGCCATCGACGCCAGCCATCCCTGGTGGGAGGCCTACGGCGACAGCACGCTGAGCGCGCTGGTCGTGCAGGCCAATGCGGCCAACCAGAACATCCACCAGGCCGAGGCCCAGTACCGCGAGGCGCAGGCCATTGCCGCCGCCGCGCATGCCGGCTTCTTCCCGACCGTCGGCCTCAATGCAGGCGCCGCCCGCGCCCAGACCAACAGCACCGGCACCGTCAAGCTCGGCACCACCGACACCCTCGGCCTCGGCGTGAGCTGGGAGCCCGACCTGTGGGGCGCCGTGCGCCGCTCGGTCGAGGCCGGCAATGCCGGCGCGCAAGCCAGCGCCGACGACCTCGCCGCCGCGCGGCTCAGCATCCAGACCACGCTCGCGCAGGACTACCTGCAGATCCGCGTGATCGACCTGCAGCGCGAGCTGTACGCCGCCACCACCGCAGCCTATGCCAGGGCCCTCGAACTCACGCAGCACCAGTACGCGGCCGGCACCGTGCTGCGCTCCGACGTCGCGCTCGCAGAAAGCCAGCTCAGGACCGCCGAGGCGCAGGCCGTGGACCTCGAAGCGCAACGCAGCCAGCTCGAACACGCCGTCGCGGTGCTGACGGGCCAGGCGCCCGCGTCGTTCTCGCTGCCGCCGCTCGCCTCGTCGGCGCAGACAACGGCCGCATCGCTCTCGTCCACCAGCGCACTGCACGTGCAACTGCCGGTCACCCCCGCCGGCCTGCCTTCGGAACTGCTCGAACGCCGCCCCGACATCGCCGGCGCCGAGCGCCGGGTGCAGGCCGCCAACGCCAACATCGGCGTCGCCAAGGCCGCTTACTACCCGCAGATCGTGCTCAGCGCCAGCGGCGGCTTCAACGCCGGCAACCTCGCCTCGCTCTTCAACACGCCGAGCCGCGTCTGGTCCCTCGGCGCCGCACTGGCACAGACCGTGTTCGACGGCGGCCTGCGCAAGGCCCACAGCGACCAGGTCGTGGCCGCCTACGACGTGTCCGTCGCGCAATACAAGCAGACCGTGCTCGGCGGCTTCCAGCAGGTCGAGGACAACCTCGCGACCCTGCGCGTGCTCGACCGCGAATCCGCATTGCAGGCGCAGGCCGTGCAGGCCGCGCAGCTCGCCGAGCGCCTGGTCCTGAGCCAGTACCGCGCCGGCACCGCCACCTACCTGAGCGTGGTGACGGCGCAGCAGCTCTCGCTCACCAACCAGCGCACCGCCGTGCAGGTGCTCGGCCGCCAGCTGGCAGCCAGCGTGTCGCTGATTGCGGCCACGGGCGGCGGCTGGACTGCAACTGACGTGACTTCCGGAAATTGATGCCATGACGACGACAACGCAACCCCTTCTCCAGCGCCGCGCCACCTGGGCCGCGGCCGCCACGTTCGCGATCGCGCTGGCCGGCGGGGCCTGGGCGCTCAACCACAACAAGGCCTTCGGCGCCAAGCCCGAAGCGCCCAGGTCGCCCCCGGTGCAGGTGACCACCGCGCGCGTCACGCCGCAGAACGTGCAGGTCTACCGCTCGGGCATCGGCACCGTCGCCTCGATGGCCACGGTCACGGTCAAGGCGCGCATCGACGGCCAGCTCGACAAGGTCGGCTTCGTCGAAGGGCAGGACGTGAAGGCCGGCCAGTTGCTCGCGCAGCTCGACCCGCGCACGCTGCAGGCGCAGCTCGCGCAGGCACAGGCGACCAGGGCCAAGGACGCCGCCCAGCTCGCCAACGCCCGCGCCGACCTCCAGCGCTACACCGCGCTGATCGCGCAGGACGCCGCCACGCAGCAGCAGGTCGACACGCAGAAGGCGCTGGTCAACCAGCTCGAAGCCACCGTGCAGACCGATGCCGCGCAGGTGCAGTACGCCGAGGTGCAGCTGAGCTTCACGCGCATCGTCTCGCCGATGAACGGCCGCGTCGGCGCGCGGCTGATCGACCCCGGCAACATCGTCCATGCGGCCGACACCAACGGCCTCGTGGTCATCAACCAGATCGACCCCATCGCCGTGCAGTTCACCCTGCCCGAAGACGCGGTGCAGGACATCAACCGCGTGCAGCAGCAGAGCGCGCAGCCGCTCTCGGTGGTGGCCTACGACCGCAGCGGCACCCAGATGCTCGGCACCGGCAAGCTGATCCTGCTGAACAACCAGATCGACACCACCAACGGCACCGTGCAGCTCAAGGGCAGCTTCGCCAACCCGCAGCACGCGCTGTGGCCCGGCCAGTACGTCAATGTGCGGCTGCAGCTCGACCGCAAGCAGGACGCACTCACCGTGCCCGCCGCCGCCGTGCAGCGCGGGCAGGACGGCACCTATGCCTGGGTGGTCGATGCCCAGAACAAGGCCGGCAACGTGCCCGTGCACGTGCTGCAGATCGCCGACGGCGTCGCCGTGATCGACAAGGGCCTGGCCGCCGACCAGCGCGTGGTGGTCGACGGCCAGTACAAGCTGCGCGCCGGCGCCACCGTCGTCGAGCCGCCGCCTGCCGCCGCGAACAAGACCAGCCAGGCGGCCCAGGTCGCGAGCGGGAGCGGCAATTGAGCATTTCTGCCGCTTTCATCAAGCGCCCCATCGGCACCACGCTGCTGGCGCTGGCCATCCTGCTGGTCGGTGCGGCGGTGTTCCCGCTGCTGCCGGTGGCGCCGCTCCCGCAGGTCGACTTTCCGACGATCCAGGTGTCGGCCAACCTGCCCGGGGCCAGCCCCGAGACCATGGCGTCCAACGTGGCGCAGCCGCTCGAGCGCCAGTTCTCGCTGATCGCGGGGCTCGCGCAGATGACCTCGACCAGCGGCCTCGGCTCGACCCAGATCACGCTGCAGTTCGACCTCGACCGCAACATCGACGCCGCCGCGCTCGACGTGCAGGCGGCCATCAACGCCTCCACCGGCCAGCTGCCCGCCAACCTGCCGAGCCCGCCGACCTTCCGCAAGGTCAACCCGGCCGACGCGCCCATCCTGATCCTCTCGGTGCAGTCGAAGACGCTGCCGCTGACCGAGGTGAACGACTACGCCGACAACATCCTCGCGCAGCAGATCTCGCAGATCGCGGGCGTGGGGCTGGTCAACATCGGCGGCGCGCAGAAGCCCGCGGTGCGCGTGCAGCTCGACCCGGCCAAGCTGGCCGCGCTCGGCCTGAGCCTGGAAGACGTGCGCACCGTGCTCTCGTCGGCCACGGTGAATGCACCCAAGGGCACCATCGACGGCCCGAACCAGAGCTTCACCGTCTACACCAACGACCAGCTGCTCAAGGCGCAGCCGTGGAACGACGTGGTGCTGGCCTACCGCAACGGTGCGCCGATCCGCGTGCGCGACCTGGGCGTGGCGGTCGACGGCCCCGAGAACGCCAAGATCGCCGGCTGGGCCTATGCCGGCGCCGCGGCGCCGGAGGGCAACACCATCCAGAACGGCCGCTCCATCGTGCTTGCCATCACCAAGCAGCCCGGCGCCAACGTGATCGAGACGGTCGACCGAATCAACGCCGCCATGCCGCGCCTGAAGGCATCGATTCCGCCGACGGTGGAGGTCAACGCGCTGGTCGACCGCACCCAGACCATCCGCGCCTCGGTGCTCGACGTGGAGTTCACGCTGCTCTTGACCATCGCGCTCGTGGTGGCCGTGATCTTCGTGTTCCTGCGCAACGTGCCGGCCACGCTGATCCCGAGCGTGACGGTGCCGCTCGCGCTGCTGGGCACGGTGGCCGTGATGTACCTGCTGGGCTACAGCCTCGACAACCTCTCGCTGATGGCGCTGACCATCGCGGTCGGCTTCGTGGTGGACGACGCCATCGTGATGCTGGAGAACATCTACCGCTACGTCGAAGAGGGCATGTCGCCGCTCGAGGCGGCCTACAAGGGCGCGGGCGAGATCGGCTTCACGATCATCTCGATCTCGGTGTCGCTTGTTGCGGTGTTCATTCCGCTGCTGCTCATGGGCGGCATCGTGGGCCGGCTGTTCCGCGAGTTCGCGGTAACGGTCACGCTGACCATCGTGGTGTCGGTCGTCATCTCGCTCACGCTGACGCCGATGCTGTGCTCGCGCTTCCTGAAGAACGAGCATGCCCGCCAGCACGGCCGGCTCTACCTGTTGTTCGAGCGCGGCTTCGACGCGATGCTGGGCGGCTACAGGCGCGGGCTGCACGTGGTGCTCGACCACCAGTTCGTCACGCTGTGCGTGTTCGTCGCCACCGTGGCCGCCACGGGCGTGCTGTTCGCGGTCATTCCCAAGGGCTTCTTCCCGCAGCAGGACACGGGCTTCATCTCGGGCTTTGCGGAATCGGCGCAGGACGCCTCGTTCGCCTCGATGAACGCCCGCATGCTGGAGCTGGCCGACGTGGTGCGCAAGGACCCGGACGTGTCCGCCTTCGGCATGAACGGCAGCTCGTCGACCTTCAACACCGGCAACTTCTACATCAACCTCAAGCCCAAGGACGAGGGACGCACCGCGAGCGCCGACGAGATCATCGCGCGGCTGCGCCCGCAGCTGGCCAAGGTGCAGGGCGTCAACCTGTTCCTGCAGGCGGGGCAGGACATCCGCGTGGGCGGCCGTGCCTCGCGCACGCAGTACCAGTACACCGTGACCGACGCCAACCTCGACGAGCTCAACACCTGGGCGCCCAAGCTGCTGGCGCGCTTCAGGCAGCTGCCCGAGATCACCGACCTGGCCTCCGACCAGCAGAACGCCGCCGCCTCGGCCGTGCTGACCATCGACCGCGACCGCGCATCGAGCTTCGGCATCTCGCCCGCCACCATCGACGCCACGCTCTACGACGCCATCGGCCAGCGCCAGGTGGCGCAGTACTTCACCCAGCTCAACAGCTACCACGTGGTGCTCGAAGTGACGCCCGCGCTGCAGCAGGACCCGGCGCTCTTCAGCAAGCTCTACCTCAGCTCGCCGCTCACCGGCCAGCAGGTGCCGCTCTCCACCTTCGTGAAGGTCGACACCAGCAGCACGGCGTACCTGTCGATCAGCCATCAAGGCCAGTTCCCGGCGGTGACCCTCTCGTTCAACCTCGCGCCCGGCCATGCGCTCGGCGATGCGGTCAATGCCATCAACAAGGCGCAGGCCGACATGGGCCTGCCGCAGTCGCTCAGCGGCTCGTTCCAGGGCACGGCGCAGGCCTTCCAGGATTCGCTGGCCTCGCAGCCCTACCTGATCGCCGCGGCGCTGGTGGCGGTGTACATCGTGCTGGGCCTGCTCTACGAGAGCTACATCCACCCGCTCACGATTCTCTCGACACTGCCCTCGGCCGGCGTGGGGGCGCTGCTGATATTGATGGCGGGCGGCTACGACCTCAGCGTGATCGCGCTGATCGGCATCATCCTGCTGATCGGCATCGTGAAGAAGAACGGCATCATGATGATCGACTTCGCGCTCAAGGCCGAGCGCGAGCAGGGCATGCCGCCGCAGGAAGCCATCTACCAGGCCTGCCTGCTGCGCTTCCGCCCGATCATGATGACCACCATGTGCGCCTTGCTCTCGGGCCTGCCGCTGATGCTGGGCCACGGCTCGGGCTCCGAGCTGCGCCGGCCGCTGGGCTACGCGATGGTCGGCGGGCTGATACTCTCGCAGGCGCTCACGCTGTTCACCACGCCGGTGGTCTACCTGTACCTCGACCGTGCCCACTACTGGTACCTGCGCCGCAAGGAAGCGCGCAAGGCCCGGAAGGCCGGCAAGGCGCCGGTGGTGGCCGAAGCCCACGGATGAGCACCGGCTGAACGGAGCGACGAGATCGCAACGCCCATGAAGATCCTGATTGTCGAAGACGAACCGAGAACCGCCGACTACCTGAGCAAGGGCCTGACCGAGCAGGGCTGCGCGGTCGACATGGCGCACAACGGCATCGACGGCCAGCACCTGGCGCTCACGCACGACTACGACGTGATCGTGCTCGACGTCATGCTGCCCGGGCAGGACGGCTTTGCGGTGCTGCGCGCGCTGCGCGCCGTCAAGCAGACGCCGGTGATCATGCTCACCGCGCGCGACCGCGTCGAAGACCGCATCAAGGGCCTGCACGAAGGCGCGGACGACTACCTGATCAAGCCCTTCTCATTCCTGGAACTGCTGGCGCGGCTGCAGGCGCTCAACCGCCGCGGACGCAAGCAGGAGCCCGTGCAGCTGCGCATCGCCAACCTGCAGATCGACCTGCTCGGGCGCAAGGCCTTCCGCGGCAGCACGCGCATCGACCTCACGGCCAAGGAGTTTGCATTGCTCGCGGTGCTGGCGCGGCGCCAGGKCGAGATATTGTCGAAGACCGCCATTGCCGAGCTGGTGTGGGACATGAACTTCGACAGCAACACCAACGTCGTCGAGGTCGCGATCAAGCGGCTGCGCGACAAGATCGACGCGCCCTTCACACCGAAGCTGCTGCACACCATCCGCGGCATGGGCTACGTGATGGAGCTGCGCGACACCGAGAGCGAAGCCCGGGGGGAGGGCGGCGCCCCGTGAAGCGCTCCATCACCGCGCGGCTGGTGGCGATGTTCGCGGTGGCGGCGCTTGCCACCTTCGCGCTCATCGGCGCCGCGCTGCACGGCGTGCTCGCGCGCGAGCTCGAGCGCCACCAGTACGAAGAGCTGGACACCACCCTCAAGAGCCTGCAGTACTGGATCCAGACCATCGGCACGCCCGAGCGCTGGCCGCGCGTGCAGGCCCGCATGGATGCACTCACGCCCGAAGACGGCAGCGTGCGCTTCTGGGTGCTGAGCGATGACCCGCACTTCCAGTACGGCAAGGGCCTGGCCGAGATCGACGGACTGACCCGCGAGGCCAACGGGCGCAGCAGCAACAGCAGCATCCTGCTGCCGGGCCAGGAGCGGCCCTTCCGGACCTTGTCGGTGCACATCCCTCCCTTCGAAAACCGGCCGGCCGTGCGGCTGATCGTCGGCCGCAACTCGGAGCCTTATGCCCGCACGCGCGAAGCCTTCCTGACCGCGCTGGTGGCCCTGGGGCTGGGCGCGGTGCTGGTGGTGGCGGTGGCGGGCTACTGGATCGCACGCGTCGGGCTGCGGCCGCTCGACCGCCTGTCGGGCGAGGCGCAGGCGCTGCGGCCCAAGACGCTGTCGCAGCGCTTGCAGACCACGGCGCTGCCGGTCGAACTCTCGGCGCTGGCCGAGGCCTTCAATGGCGCGCTCAGCCGGCTCGAAGAAGCCTACCGCCAGCTCGAGGCCTTCAACGCCGACGTGGCGCACGAGCTGCGCACGCCGCTCGCCAACCTGATCGGCAGCACCCAGGTCGCGCTCTCGCGCCAGCGCAGCGCGGGCGACTTCCAGGAGGTGCTGCAGGCCAACCTCGAAGACCTGGAGCGGCTGCGCTCCATCGTCAACGACATGCTCTTTCTCGCACGCGCCGATCGCGGCGAGGTGGCCACCGGTCTGGTGCTCGCGCCCGTGGTGCAGGAGGTGCGCAAGACCATCGAGTTCTTCGAGTTCGTGCTCGACGAGAGCCGCACGCAGGTCGGCATCGCGGGGGACGTGCAGGCCGAGGCCCGGCTCGAAAGCGCGCTGTTCCGCCGCGCGATGTCGAACCTGCTGCAGAACGCCATCGAGCACTCGCCGCCGGGTGCGCAGATTACCGTCACGCTGCGCGAAGAGGCGGCTTCGACCTGGATCATGGTGTCGAACCCCGGTGCTGCCATTGACGAGCAGCATCTGCAGCATCTGTTCGATCGTTTCTACCGTGTTGATGCTGCGCGCAATGATGGTGGGGAACACCACGGGCACGGCCTGGGGCTGGCCATCGTGAAGGCGGTGGCGAGCATGCATGGGGGGCAGGTGAGTGCGGCGAGCGAGGGGGGGGTGAATACCTTTGGGTTTAGCGTTGCGCATTGAGGGGTTCGGCTGATTCGGCTGCGGCATCGTGGTCGGTTGTGGCGACCGTGCCATCGCTGGTGGGCCGTCGTGTCGTAGCGGCGCATTTGAAGTGAGACGCCCTCCCAGTCGCTGCTCGACAACGGCACGTTTGGTGTGTCGAGTACTTTGAAGAAACGGGGTCATGAAGAAACGGGGTCAGACTCCCTTTCTTCGCCTGGAGTAATTCGACGAGGTGGCGTCAAACCGCCGCCTTTCCCACCCGGAATCTATCCAAGGCCTTGAACGCATGCACGCAGACCGCACGGAAAAACTGGTCGCCGCCCAAAAGGCTTACAAGGGCGGTCTGCTGTATCTGGCCTTCGATCTCTGCAAGGTGCTTGCCGATGAAGGACACGTCGAAAGTCAGGTATTTGTCGCCTGGATGTTGACGCAGGGAATCGGCTGCCCAAAGGATGAGAGCAACGCCGCCGATTACTACGAGCGAGCGGCAGTTCATGGGCATCCGCTGGGATGTTTCTACTTCGGTCGCTGGCTGACGAGATCTGGTGAACATGCGAAGGCCTATCGCTTCTATGCAATGGGTGCTGAAAGGCAGCATGTCCCCTCGATGTTCCGTGTTGGCTATTCGTTGGCCCACGGCAAGGGGGTTCTATCGACTTGCGTCGCTCCTACCAGGTCTTGAAGGCGGCCGCGATGCGCGGTCACGCCTATGCATTGCGAGAGCTGGGCCTTCAAGATCTACGCGGTAAACGAGGCGCTATCTGGCAACCGCCGGGTGCTTCCGGCGTCGATGACCTCGCAGGTCATGGGACATTTGGTTAACAGAGTAGCCGGCAGTCCGCTCGAAAAGTGACAAGCGGCGATCAATGTCAACTGCCAGGAAACCTAATTTGAGCTGCAGCCAATAACTGGCTAGGCTCCGGCGTCAAAGCTTGCGCTTGCAGCCCGGGTCAAATCCACCTGAGGCCTGCTTGAAGCGATGAGAAAAAGCCGTGCGCTGAGCGACCGGCGACAAGAAATTTCAGGGGGAATAAAACCATGACAACAGCGATTGTTGGCGCCACCGTGCGTCGTTACTTGGGTATCGGCCATCGCCGCAAGGGATTGACCTACTGGTTAGGCCAGGTAATAGCCACTTTGGCTGTTCTGATCTTTTGCCTGCCGGCTGCGCGTGCGGACACTCCGGGACAAGTGATCTATTCGCTTCCTCCACTACCGAATGGGGTAGTGATACCGGAAAACTCCGACCTCGCAACTATTTGCAACGATTTGATACCCCCGCTCAACAATTTCTATAGGTCCATCAACAATGCGGGCTCCGCAACCTTCGGTGGGGTGCAAAACGGCCCGAGTCCTGCTTGTTTGTATACCTATGTCGCCGGTTCATTCTCCATCATCGTTCCGGTTCCGGTTGGATCTAGAACTCACTGCCCTGCCGGCACTACCGAAACCTCGCCCGGCCAATGCGGCGGCCCTGGCACCGATCCCGCAACCGCAGAAGCGGGTGGCGATGCCAATTCAGGTGGTGTTCCGGTCGCTGGCCAATGCACACGCAACCCCATCATTCCTGCCAGCGGCATCAAAACCCGCGACGAAACCGACTGGCGCGACAGCGGCCCCGCCGCGCTGAGCTTTGCGCGCATCTACCGCAGCACCTGGGCGGCCGGCACCGAACCCGGCGCCGCCCTGGGCACCCATTGGACCCACAGCCACGCCCTGCGCCTGGCCCTCATTGCCAAAACCACCACGACCCCAGCTACAGCCAGCATAGTGAGCCCCGACGGCAGCTTCCGCCGATTCACCCAAGCCGAAGCGGCCGGCCCGTGGACACCCGATACCGGCGGCACAGATACCTTCAACCCCAACGGTACCAACTGGACCTATAAGCGTGCCGACGACAACAGCAGCTTCGCCTTCGATGCCGCCGGCAAACTGCTGTCGCGCACCGAACGCAATAGTTGGGTCAGCAGCTATACCTATAACGGCGCGGGCCAGCTGACCACCGTCACCGACCCCTTCGGCCGCACGCTGACCCTGACCTACAACGGCGGCGGCCAAGTCATCAGCGTCAACGCCCCGGGCGGCAAAGTCTTCGGCTACAGCTACGACGCGACAGGCCGTCTGTCCACAGTCACCTACCCCGACGGCAAGACCCGCAGCTTCTTCTACGAAAACGCCGCCTTCCCCAAGGCCCTCACCGGCATCACCGACGAAAACGGTGCGCGCTGGGGCAACTTCAGCTACGACAGCCAGGGTCGGGCCACCATGAGTGAACTCGCCGGCGGTGCCGATCGCGTCGATGTCGGCTATCCGGCGGCAAACACATCGACCCTGACCGACGCACTGGGCACCAGCCGCACCTACAGCTACGCCACCACCGCCGGCAAGCTGGCAGTGACATCCGGCTCCTTGCCCTCGAGCGAAAACGAAGCCGACGCCGCCAGCCGCGTGCAGGACGCCAACGGCCTCATCACCAGCGAGACCGATTTCAAGGGCGTTCAAACCACCACCACCTGGGACACCGCACGCCGCCTGCCGCTCACCGTGGTGCGCGCAGCCGGTACGCCCGAAGCCCAGACCACCACCACGCAATGGCACCCCGCCTTCGCCTTGCCTGTGCTGGTGACCGAGGCCGGCCGCACCACCGCCTACACCTACGACGCCCTCGGCAACACACTGTCCAAGACCGTTACTGATACGTTGACCAACAAGGCCCAGCTCTGGCAATGGACCTACAACGCCCAGCAGCTCGTCGCGACAGCCACCGAGCCCAACGGCGCCGTCACGAGCTACACCTACAACACGTCGGGCAACGTGCTCACCCTCGTGCGCCCGCTGAGCCACGTCACCAGCTACACCTACGACAGCGCCAACCGCGTCGCGAGTTCGACGGCCCCCAACGGCCTCGTCACCAACTACACCTACGACCCGCGCGACCGCCTCTTGACTCAGACCGTCGGCGGCCAGACCACGGTCCTGACCTACAAGCCCTACGGCACCGTCGAGACGGTGTCCCTGCCCACGGGCCTCGTCCTCACCTATAGCTACGACGCCGCCCACCGCCTGACCGGCTGGAGCAACAACCGCGGCGAGTCCGGCACCTACACCCTGGACGGCATGGGCAACCGCACCGCCGAGCAGATCAAGGACAGTGCCGGCACCGTCGCGTGGAACACGGTTCGCACGATCAGCAACCTCAACCGGCTCAATGCCAGGACCGACGGCCCCAACCAGTCCAGCACCTTCGGCTACGACGCCAACGGCGAACTCAGCACCCAGACCAACGGCCTGAACCAAAGCACCAGCTACGGCCTCGACGGCTTGCGCCGCGTGGCGGCCATCACCGATGCCGCCAGTGCCACCGCCACGCTGAAGTACAACGCCCTGGACGCTGTCACCGAAGCCAAGGACTTCAAGGGCGTGGCCACCGCCTATGCCCGCGACGCCCAAGGCAACGCCACCACCGAGTCCAGTGCCGATGTGGGCGCCGCCAGCACCCAGTACGACAACCTGGGCCTGCCCACCCAGATCACCGACGCCCTGGGCCAGGCGACCACGATCACCCGCGATGCCTTGGGCCGCCCCACGAACCTGGTCTTCGCCGACGGCAAGACCACCACCCTGCGCTATGACCTCACGGCCACCAGCAAGGGGTATCTGTCCGAGATCATCGACCGCAGCGGCACCACCGAGTACACCCGCGATGCCTTCGGCCGCGTCACCCTCAAGAAGCAGACCCTGATCAACGGCAGCGTGCAGCAGGTGAGCTACACCTACAGCCCCAATGGCGCCCTCGCGGGCATCGGCTACCCCAACGGCGGAACGCTCACCCACCTCTACGACACCACCGGCCGCCTCGCCAGCCTGAACTGGAACGGCAATCCCCTCGTCACCGGCATCGCCTGGAACCCGCTGGGCCAGCCCACCGCCTGGACCTGGGCCTTCGCGTCGCCTGCCGTGGCCGCCAACCGCAGCTACGACACCGCAGGGCGCCTGACCGCCACCGAGTTCAGCAGCTACGTCTACGACGCCGCCGGCCGCATTACCAGCCTGACGCAGAACCTGTATCAGCCCGGGGACACCGACCCCACGCACAGCACCATCGCCAGCGGCAATGTCAGCTGGACCGTGGGCTACAACACGGTCGGGCGCATCACCGGCTTCAACGCCACGGGCAACACCGCCGGTTTCGGCTACGACGCCAACGGCAACCGCTTGAGCAGCACCCGGGTCCTCAACGGCCTGAGCACCAGCCGCAGCTACACGGTGGGCGCTGCGAGCAACCAGCTCACCGGCTTCACCCAGAGCATCAATGGCGCGAGCAACACCAGCGTGAGCTACGGCCACAACGCCAACGGCGACCTCCTGAGCGACGGCCTGCGCAGCTACACCTACGACGCCGAAGGGCGCCTGGCCGCCGCCACCACCGGCGCCACCGACGTGAGCCCGACCACGCGCTACGCGCACAACGCGCTGGGCCAGCGGGTGTTCAAGACCGAGCCGCTGTACCCGCCCAGCCAGGGCGATGAAGCCGACCCGGGCTTCATGCAGAGCCTGATCGCGTTCTTCACGAAGCTGTGGAGCCCCGCCACGAACCAGGCCGAGCAGCTGGGCTATGCGTACGTCTACGACGAGCAGGGCATCCTGATCGCGGAGGCGGGCAGCGGCGGCACTCACAGCGCGGGCCAGGCGCAGTACCTCTACCTGCCCACGGCCAACGGGCCGATGCCGATCGCGGCAGTGATCGATGGCGCCACCTACGCGGTGCACAGCGATCACCTGAACACGCCGCGCAAGCTGACGAACGCCGATGGCCAAGCGGTCTGGCAGTGGGGCTACAGCGCATTCGGGGAAGACAAGCCGACGCTGGCGAAGAACCGGTTTGCCAACCTGGAGGCGACACCGAACCCGGGCACGACCAGCATCTCGGAGGTGAAGTTCAACCTGCGGTATCCGGGGCAGTATGCGGATGAGGAGTCGGGGCTGTTCTACAACTACTTCAGGAGCTATGACACGAGGACGGGGCGGTACAGCCAGCCGGATCCGATCGGGCTCGATGGAGGGTGGAATCGGTTTGGGTATGTGGATGCAAATCCGTTGGGTGATAGTGATGTTTCGGGGTTGATGGGAGGCGGCAAGCGCGTTTATCCAATGCCCATGGCAGGTGGCCGCCCCCCTAGTAACGGCGGACCGCAAATAGCGCCGATCCCTTTGGCGGGTGGCGGATCGCGACCAATGAATTTTTCCCCAATCGGAAGTGGTCGATCTGGAGCCTTTAATGAAGCAAAACGGCTTAGCGTCGTGCCGACAAGCCAGTCGCCGAGTCAGACACGGCCTAATGCTGATCTACGCGGAAATCCACAGCCAGGCAGACAATACGATTTTGATATACCAGCTTCGGGAGGGGGCACGCGAAGAGTCACTATCAGAGATGACGCGAAGGGCCACGATTTTGGGCCAAAAGACCCTCAAAATCGCGGGCCACATTTCAACGACATGTGCGGCCGGCATTTCGACTACTGATGAAAATTTACTCACTTGAGGAAGCCGGATGGAACCAGCAACTGCTGGTCCACCTGCGAATGCATGGCTGCTCAGGCATGGAACTCCATTGGCCACAAGTGGTTTCTGGGAGTGGTTGCAGCGATGTTATTTCTGAGACTAGAAGGGCTCTGGCTGAACATGGCTACATCCATCAATGGACTCTGGTTAGTCACGAGACGCTGCAACCTGCAAATCGTGTCACGCGGCATCAAGGAATCTGGAAGCCGCTTGGTGTGAATCTCAAGGGATTGCCTAGCGCAAATATCGGTGAGTGGCTTGTCGAATATGAGAAGGGAATACGATTTTTTGGCGCCGTTCTTCAAGATGCGTTAGGTGATGCAAGCCTTTTAGCTATCTGGCGGCAGATGAAGAGTAGTTGGTTGGTTTTGAGCATGCGCCCAATGTCCGTCGCGACTGTGCACTCTTGGTTTCCCCAGGGCTGGGGTAGCGCCGGTGCCTTGCCCCCAAGCGATCTCTTGGACATGGCGCGCTCAGAAGATTTGATCCTCATACGAGGCCTCGAGACAACACCTATCAACTGCGTCTATCTAGCTCTCGGCGCCGCAGCGACTATCGAATCTCAAATCGTGAGCTTGCGAGCGCTTCATTGAGGAGGCTGGGACGCCTTCAGTCGCATCTCTCAAGAGGTAGTCCCCCTCGGATACCGCAGGTTGACTGCGCAGAATGCCTACCCCGAAGGGAATCGAATGAATGAAGATGTTCGTAGCCAAGAGTGGCAAGCCCTTTATGCGGCACTGCACGACATGCTCACTCCGCTCGGAGTCGAGAATGCTTTTGGAAGCGGCGACTATTGGTTGGTCGACGATGACTACGGGGACACCACGCAAAAACTCTGTGTGTGGCGCCTCTCGTTTTTGCAACCCAATCTGATTCGGCTTCTCCAGAAGATGCTCGCTGAATGCAGGCACTGGCGGCTCATGGTCCAGCTTGAGATCGAAGTAGACGGTGTCCTCGATACCGCGAATGGATTTGTCGTTTATTTCGACAGAGTTGAGCCTCACTGGGTTAGCGAGTCCCCTGTGTTCGTTGATCTGCGAAAGCGACTTCACCTTTAGGGAAGGGCTGAACAACTCTGCGGTCGTGCAACTCCCAGAGCGCAGCTATCCGGGAGTGTTGAAGACATGAGCGATCTCTTGAAGACCAATCAGTTGGAAGGCCTGACCGCAGAGATCGAGGACATGCGAGAGCAGTTGTCTGCCGCACGGGACTGCTACGAAGCTATTTGCGCTGAGCGCGGCATCGAATTGCCGTACCCGAAGACGGTCCCATGACCACGGACAATCCAGTTCTCACGCTGGGCCTTCGGTTCTCACTGTTCGAACAGCTTCCAAGCAATCGACGACCCGAGTAGTCCTCTCAGAAAGGGGGCGATGCCAGCGGCCCGGCAAAATCGACTCCACGGCATCTCCCAAAAATCGGCGCTCTTCCAAAGCCCCGCCAAATGCCCATGGCGCAATACGTCCTTCGCCCATACCGGACAATCACCCCCGGCATGACCCCCACCTCCCCCCCGCAATTCCTCCCCGCACCGACCGAAAGCCTGTCATGGCACAGCTGATGTCCCTGCTGGTGCAGAACGCGATCCTCATAGTGTTCGTCGCCAGCTTCGCCGCGCGCCTCGGCCTGCCCGTGCCAGCCGCCGCAGTGCTGGTAGTCACGGGCGCGCTGCTCGCAGCAGGCGACGTATCCGTCATCGGCGTGGTGCTGGCCGCGGTCATCGCCAACCTGCTGGGCGATGGCGCCTGGTTCTATGCCGGCCGCCGCTTCGGCTACCGCTTCATGCGCCTGCTATGCCGCATCTCGCTGTCGCCCGACTCGTGCGTGCGGCGCGGTGAATCGCTGATTTCCGACTGGGGCGGCATGTCGCTCGTGGCCGCCAAGTTCGTGCCGGGCGTCTCGGTGGTGGCGCCGCCCATGGCCGGCGCACTGGGCATGTCGGTGCGGCGCTTCATCGGTTTCGACATCGGGGCCGCCCTGGTGTGGACGGGCCTGTTCCTCGGCCTCGGCTGGCTCTTCCGAAACCAGATCCAGGAGGTGCTCGCAGTCCTGGCCCAGGCCGGCGGCATTGCCACCGCCGCGGTGGCGGTGCTGCTGCTCGTCATTCTGGCCGTGCGCTACTGGCGCCGCCGCGCCTTCATGCGGCTCACCGGCATGCCGCGCATCACGGTCGACGAGCTGCACGCGCTGCTGAGCGGCGATGAGCCGCCCCTCGTCATCGACGTGCGCGGCGAGGCCGGCGTGCAGGTCGATCCGCGGCGCATTCCCGGCGCGCTGCCGTACACGCTCAAGGCGCTGCAGCAGCGCAACCTCGACCTCACGCTGGACCCCAACCGCGACGTGGTGCTGTACTGCAACTGCCCCAACGAGGTGTCGGCCGCGCAGGCCGCGCGCGTGCTGCTGGCACGCGGGGCGCGGCGCGCCTTGCCGCTGACCGGCGGGCTCGACGCCTGGGTGGCCTCGGGCCGGCCGACCAGCCTGCATTGACTCGTTGATCGATTGAGCCGGCGCCTGCAGGAATCCGGCTTGCGTGCTATGGTCCGTCGGCTTCGGGTTTACCCCTAAGCCTGCTCTCCAGCACCAGGATTTCCCGTGTCCTCTTCCAAAGCCTCCCATGCCCCCGCCGCCGGCCTCACACCGGGGCTGACACTGGTTTTCGCCATCGCCTGCGGGCTGTGCGTGGCCAACATCTACTACGCCCAGCCGCTGATCGGCCCGATCTCCGACACGCTGCAGCTCCACGCGGGCCTGGCCGGCCTGATCATGACGCTGACCCAGCTCGGCTACGGCGCCGGCCTCTTGCTGCTGGTGCCGCTGGCCGACGTGGTCGAAAACCGCCGCCTGATCGTCGGCGCGCTGGTCGGCGCGGTGATCGGGCTGGTGGGCATTGCGCTCTCGGACTCGGCCGTGACCTTCCTGGCGGCGTCGTTCGTGGTGGGCACCTGCGCGGTCGCGGCGCAGGTGCTGCTGCCCTTTGCCTCGCACCTTGCGCCCGAGGCCACGCGCGGCAAGGTGGTTGGCAACATCATGGCCGGCCTGCTGGGCGGGATCATGCTGGCGCGGCCCTTTGCGAGCATGGTCGCCGCGAGCCTCGGCTGGCGCGCGCTGTTCTGGATCTCGGCCGTGCTGATGGCCTCGCTCATCGCCGTGCTGTGGCGCGTGCTGCCCGAGCGCCGGCCGCACGCCTCGGTGGGCTATGCGCGCACCATGGCGTCGCTGCCGGGCATCGTCTGGAACACGCCGCTGCTGCGCCGCCGCGGCTTCTACCAGGGGATGATGTTCGCGGGCTTCCAGGCCTTCTGGACGGCCGTGCCGCTGGCGCTGGTGCACGAGTTCGGCATGGGGCAGCGCGGCATCGGGCTGTTCGCGCTCGCCGGTGCCGCAGGTGCCTTGATGGCGCCGGTGGCGGGCCGGTTGGCCGACCGGGGGCTGACCCGTCCCGCGACAGGCGCGGCCATCGTCGTTGCGCTGTTGTCCTTCGTGCTGGGCGCCGTTTCCATGCACTTCCATTCGCTGGCCGGGCTGGTGGCGGCGGGCATCCTGCTCGACGGTGCGGTGCAGCTGTGCCAGGTGCTCAACTTCCGCAGCCTCTTCATGCTGGCGCCGGAGCTGCGCGGCCGGCTCAATGGCCTCTTCATGACCTTCATCTTCATCTGCGCGGCGGTGGCTTCGGGCATCGCTGCTGCGGTGTATGCCTTTCACGGTTGGACGGGGTTGTGTCTGCTCGGCGGCGGCTTCGTGACGCTGGCGTTGCTCTACTACGCCACCGAATTCCTGGGCCGCGCAGCGCCGGCCCCGGTTGCCCGCGCCTCGGGGCGTTGAACACCTTGATCCGCCTGGGATGAGTTCACCGGTTTTCTCGCGCCGCATCGACGTGGCCCAGCAGGAAGCGGGCGGCGTCCTCGCTCCTTTTTTGCTGATCTTCATGGTGTGCTCGGCGCCCGTGATGGCGGCGGGCGTCTGGCTTCTGGACGCGGATGCCACCGGCTGGCGCGCGGCGCTCGGCGTGGTCGGTATGTTGGGGTTGATTGTGCTGTGGATGGTCCTGCTGGTCGCCGGCATGGGCGTGTGGATGTGGTTCGAGGGATGGCAGCGGCGCCGGCGGGGCCAGCCGCCGCTGTTCAACGGTGCGGCGCAGGTCGACATCGGCGAGCGCGGCCTGTCGGTGCAGGGCCTGGGCCATGCCGACTGGATCGACGTGCTCGCCATCGAAGGCGTGCCCGACAGCGACAGCAGCCTGATCGTCCACACACGGCCCTTCCAGAAACTGATGCTGTCCGGGCGCGCCGATGAACTCGCGGAAGTGATCGAGCACTACCTCGCGCGGAAGACGGCGGCCGATGCCGTCACGCAAGACGGCATCCTGCAGGTGCGCGCCGTGGTCTTCAACGGGGCACGCTTTCTTGCGTGGATCGTGGCGGGCTACGTGCTGGCGGCCGCCATGGGCGTCGCCTTGCTGATGAACCTGCCCGACAGCTTCTTCAAGGCCGTGGTCGGCATCGGCCTGCTGGTGCCGCTGGTCGCATGGCTGGTGTGGGCCATTCCCTTCGCGCAGCTGGACAACTTCGCGCCGCAGCGCGTGCGGGCCTTCGAGATCGATGGCGCGCGGCTGCGCAGCACCGACGACGAATGGCAGATCGACCTGCAACGCGCCCTCGTGCGCCATCGCCACGCAAGCGGCATCGGCTACGCCTTCGATTTCATCAGCATCCGGCCCGGGGAAGGGCGCCGCCTCGATCTGTTGCTTGCGCATGACGACCGGCTGGCGCTGCTGCGGCTGCTGGACGACCGCGGCCTGCTGAACACCGCCCCGCGTTGAAGTGCCGCTGGCGCACGGCCTGCGATCCCGATTCCGCCGAAGAACACCGAGGTGGCCGTGACGATCAGTCCAGCCGGATCATCGGGCAGGACAGGATCAATCGTTCGGTGAGCGGCGAATTGCGCCAGCCGGGCAGGGCGCGCTTCTGGTACGACTCCAGCGACTGGTAGCCGCGCACATCCCAGCCATAGGTGCTGATCTGTTCCGCCTCGACCACCTCGTACAGGCACCGCTGGCTGCGGGTCTTGATGCGAAAGGCGATCCTGCCGTGGCCCTCGGCCAACGCCTTCTCCAGAATTTCGTAGCGAGCGGGCTTGCAAATGCTGAAGCTCGAGTTCCATTCGATGGTTCGGGTTCGCACGTACAACCCACCCGAGCATGCGCGCCCTGTTCCGCCGAACTTTGCTGTGAATGGCGCTTCGGCGATGGCGGTGCCCGTGCCTGCCAGAGCAAGCAAGATCAATGCGGCGGCGAACTTCCCTGTCTGCATACCGCCGCAGTATCGCCGCTGCGTCATTCGCACCAGCGAGCCGCATTCCCCACCCACCCCAGTGGTAGTCTTGCCCCCCGATGAACCTCCGCACCAAGATCGTCGCGCTGGCCGTAGCCCCGCTGCTCATCGCGCTGGTGCTGGTGGCCCTGGCGGTGCGCCACCAGGAGCATGACCTGGCGCAGCGCGAGCGCGCGCTCATCGAGCGCAGCTACATGGCCCAGCGCCGCAGCGAGCTGCGCAGCTATGTCGAGCTGGCCGTGAGTAACCTGCGGCCCCTGTACGAATCCGGCCAGGACGACGAAGCGACCCGCAACGAAGCCCTGCGCCGCCTGGCCGCGCTCGACTACGGCGACGACGGCTACTTCTTCGTCTACGACCTCGAGGGCAACTCCCTCATGCATTCGCGCCAGCCCGAGCTGGTCGGCAAGAACCTCTGGGACATGCGCGACTCGCGCGGCCGCTTCACCATCCAGGACCTGATCAAGGGCGCCAAAGAAAACGGCGGCGGCTACGTCGAGTACGAATGGCGCAAGCCTTCCAGCGCGCAGATGGCGCCCAAGCTCGGCTACGTGACGGCGCTGCCGCGCTGGAACTGGATGGTCGGCACCGGCCTGTACCTCGACGACATCCAGTCCACCATGGACACGCTCGACAAGCAGATGAACGCCAACGTCACCGCCACGCTGCTCTGGATTGCCGGCATTGCCGCGCTGTGCCTCGGCGTGGTCAGCGCGGCCGGGCTGTTTCTGAACCTCAGCGAGCACCGCGTGGCCGAAGCCAAGCTGCGGCTGCTCGCGCGGCGCGTGGTGCAGTCGCAGGAAGAAGAGCGCGGCCACCTCGCGCGCGAACTGCACGACGGCACCAGCCAGACGCTGGTGTCGGCCAAGCTGCTGATCGAATCGGCCGTCGAGGCGCTGGGCCGCAAACACCTGCAGCCGCCGCCCACGCTCGGCATGGCGTTGCAGCGGCTCAACGATTCGCTCATCGAGGTGCGCCGCATCTCGCACCGCCTGCGCCCCGCGCTGCTCGACACGCTGGGCCTGCCCGCCGCGCTGGAGCGGCTGGGCGACGAGTTCGGCGAAGAGGGCGCCATCGACGCCTCGATCATGGTCGAGGGCGAGCCCTACGAGCTCTCGCAGGAGGCCAAGACCGCGCTGTTCCGCGTCACGCAAGAGGCGCTCACCAACGTGCGCAAGCACGCACAGGCGAACCGCGTGCACATCTCGCTCGGCTTCACCGACGAGGTCGTGCGGCTGGAGGTGAGCGACGACGGCGTCGGCTTCAACGTCGAGGCGATGCAGCTCGACCCGCGCCGCGGCATCGGCCTGCGCAACATGCGCGAGCGCATCGAATCGATCGGCGGGCGCCTGACCATGCGCTCGGGCCGCGGCCACACATCCATCCTGGCCGAGGTTCCGGCCCGCGGCGCGAGGCAGGAATGACAGCAGCAGCAACAACAACACAGCAACAGCAGCCCATCCGCCTGTTCCTGGTGGACGACCACCCGCTGGTGCGCGACGGCCTGCGCGCGCGCCTGGGCGCCATGCCCAACATAGAGATCGTCGGCGAGGCCGGCAGCGGCGCCGAAGCGCTCGCGCTGCTCGACACCCTGCGGCCCGACCTCATGCTGGTCGATGTGGGCATGAAGGACATGAACGGCATCGACCTGGCCGAGATGGTGCTGCAGCGCCACCACCAGCAGCCCGCGCCGCACATCGTGATGCTCAGCATGTACGACAACCCCGAGTACGTGCAGAAGGCCCTGCAGGTGGGCGCGCGCGGCTACGTGCTGAAAGACGCGCCCGCGGCCGAGATCGTGGCCGCCATCGAGGCGGTGGCGGCGGGCGGCACCTTCTTGAGCCCGGCCGTGTCGAAGAAACTGTTTCGCAACCAGGCGCCCCGGCCGCTGCTCACGCCGCGCGAGAGCGAGATCCTCACCGCGCTCGGCAGGGGCGAATCGAGCAAGCAGATTGCGCGCGACCTGGGCCTGAGCGTGCGCACGGTGGAGGCGCACCGGCAGAGCATCAAGCGGCGGCTGGGCATCGAAGGGCAGGCGGAGCTCATCAAGTACGCGGTGGAGCATGCGCGGGAGTTCGGGCAGGGCTGAACTGCAGCAACTGTCAGCGCTTTGTGTATCGCCGCTGCCGCCCGGCGATTACTTGAGCGATTCGAGAACTTCTCGGCAGAAGTTTCTTCTGCGCGGGACTGGTTTTCTCTACAGTGAATGCCCCTGTGATGAAACGACCCGCTATGTGGGCGAGGAAGGCGGCACACAAGACAACCACGGATGGATGAATGACTGAATGAACCGCTTCGCTTCACGGCGGGCTATCGGTGCGACGCGCAACGATGCAAAACGTGAGGCACAAAAGGCGACGGCCGAGGTGCGCGAACACCTCAGCCGTCTAACCAAGTGACGTGCAAATCTCTTACAAGGAGCACAACAAGTGGCTAAACGAATTATGTCTCGGCCTGCGCGGCTGGAATCTTCCGGCGCGAACCCGCCGAGTGCATCGGATCTGCTGGAGAGCAAGCTGGAGCAGTTGAACTCATTGCTGTGGTGCTGCTACGGCGCCGGCGATGGATGGTTCGAGGATGCGGGGGCGGGGCATCGGGACAATCTGCTTTGGATTGCTTCTGATTTGGCGCGGGAGGCGGTGGCGTTGTTTCAGGAGAGTGGGGGTGGGTGATGCGGCTTAACTTACTCGGCGCAAAATTGGGCGGCGAGGTCTGCTTCAGACTGGTCGCCGAGGTTCGATCGGTTCGTGCGAATAGGTACTATCGGCCAGAAGCAGCCGGTCGCTGCAGTCGGCCAATATTTGACCGATGGATAGGTCGATCATCTCTCTGCCGCAAACGGCTTGATTGCCTACGACATCCGACACAACACGCAGGAGGAGCTTAGTGGGTCTAGATATTCAACTGGTCGTCGAGTCATCTGCCTCCGACTCATTCGCTAGTCCGAACGGGATTGCGTACTTTTCTCCACCACGTGACACTGCGATGTTCATTGTGTTGGCAGGGATGTGGGAGAACCCCTGCTTCATCCCTGCAAGAGGCTTCCCGGACCCGGCTTCATCGATGGCGCTGGCGCACTATGGACGGGGCGTTGTTGATACTGTCGAGGATGGCGACGGTTGGGGCACTCCGACGATTTCACGAGACTGGGCCAATGAATGTCTTGAGTCAAAGCGGAGTCATGCACTGGATAACACCGGGGAATGTATTTCAGCTCCACAGTATGCATATCCTGGCTGGCTTCGGCTCGATGAGGTGAAAAATGCTCTCGAGTTCTCGCAGGTCGCAACAAGCCAGCTATCCACTGACTTTCAGTTCGCAATGAACCTGATGAAAAGCATCGAGATGCATGGGAGCTTTTCACGAATGGTGTTTTGGTTTGATGAGTAACCGTGTCTCAAGCAACCGTCTGGGCCGCCTCAGTTGTCCGTGGTCAGCGGCAACCAGATGGTCACCGGATCCGGCATCGTCCGGCCAGAACCGGACCATCGCCGAACAAGAGGCTTTGACCGCGAGCCCACGTTGTCCTCAGCCTCCAGCGAGAGGCCTAACCCTGTGCTCCAGCGGACGGCTTCGCCGCACGCTGAGCTTGCACATTAGACGTCAGCCAAAAGACAAAAACAGCCGTGACTCTAACTCCACCCATTGATTACAGACTTCGGCTCTTTCTTAGTTCGCCTCTTTCAGAGGGGGAGCTCCTTGGTCAGCTTTGCGAGCAGCTAGTGGGCGCTAAGCTGGTACGTGGGTTCATCGAGTACAGCGGAAACATCTTCGACTTAGAGCGCAATTGGATGTTTGACGAACCCCCTGAGTCCAATTTGAAGTCGGCCGACCTACGCAAATACGAGTATGACGTAAGCGTCTTTCCTATCATTGAAGTCGGTCTGGAGCATCAGCGGCAGCTTTCCCGAGATATCCGGTCTGCGCTGGCCGCACTTCATCTTGAGCACAGGCTATTGCATCTTTGGGAGGAACGCGAAGACGTCTAACCAGTCGCTTGAGTCGACTCGCGTCGACAGGTCGCCGGCCGCGACTCAACTCAACATTGAGCGTCTGCTATCGATAGACGGCAACTTCCGCTTGGGGCGGCGGATTCAACCGGTCGATGCAACACACTAAAAGCTGCGTAGGCAGACGGAGTGTTGCAGATGAAGTATCGGACCCGAACCTTCTACACGGCCCCCCAGAAGGCATTGATGTGGGAGCGTTGGAAATCGGGTTGAACTCACTCGATTGCTCTGTAGGGCCGCATCATCGATCCGCCGCCCCGGCCACGCTGCGGCTCTAGCCTCCGAGCGACATCGTTGGCGACCGTAATGCGGGCACGGTTTGAGTGCTCAACGGCGCCTGTTTTTTCCTGTCCAATGGGAGGCATGGCTTACTTCTTCGCTAACCAAGGTTCGTCCTTTGAATTCCTTCGAGATGAGGGGTACATGTTCACCACGTACCTCGATCGCGACGGCGCGCCAACACCGAATGTTCCGCCGCTGGAAAACATGGAGCCGGGCGACACGGTCATCATTAACCTTGACGGCCTCGTCGGCGTAGCCAAAGTCATCTCCAAGGTGCCCGAATTCCCGATGACAAAAGAATTCGCCTTCGCGACAAACAAGCTCGAAGGCAGGTTTCGAAGGCCCGAATCAGCGCAGTGGATGGCAGGCATGAAGGGGCTACGTGTGAATGCCGCGTATGAGCCGCTCCCGTCCAAAATCAGGTACCAAGACTTCGTCCCGCAGATCCTAAAAGCACAAGCCGAATCCCCAAACTCGCGGCAGCCATTCGACGTCAACGGCAACGCCAACCAAGGGACCTTTTACTGGCTCGACATACCGCTGGCGCGTGTACTCCTGGAGATTATTGGTCGGCCTCTGCCGGCGATTCCTGGTCCGCCGCCATTACCTCCAGAGGCGCCTGGTCCCTACGTGGCGAAGTTCGCTTCGCGCGAGATTCGTCCAGAGCAGAACGCCTTTCGCGATCTCATGCTGAAGATCTGGAAGAAATGCCCAGTGACGGGGATCCAGAACCCGGCGCTCCTTGATGCCGCGCACTTCGAGGATTGGCGCCATCACAACGGCGAGAGCGCCRGCATGCTGCTCAATCCACTGATTCATCGTGCGGTGGATCGCGAGATCATGGAGATTCAGCTCGATCCATCATGCAAGAAGTGGCGTGTTCGCGTGCTCGTGAAGGACGATCCGTACATCAACCAGTTTGATCGGATGGAGTTTCCAAATCCGCTGGCGTTGTAGGCAACTCGCTCGATAGTCGCCTCGCCTCCAATGACTGCTCATGGCGTCAGCCGGCCTTAGCAAAGCGAGGGTCTCCGCAACCGCAAGCACCACAAGATGGGCAGACAATTCCAGCGCAATGCTTACACTCGAGTATGTGGATATCGCTGTCTAAGGGCTCCTTGCAACGCATGCAGTGGGTAAGCCGAAGACGATATCGAATACGTAGATTCGATGCGCCGCGGCCGTACTTTTGATACGCAGACTCAGCCAGCTCTTTCTCCTTCAACCCTACCTTTGCGTTGTCGAGCAGAATCTGGAAAGCTGCCTGCTCGGCCGCGCGTGTCGCGGCCTGGTGAATCCGGTCAGCGGCCTCAGCGTCTCTCCGCTCGCGCCACTGGGACACAACGGCGGGCGGCGCGAGGAGCGAGTACCGCTCATCTGCTGCCGCCTTGCACGACATACGAAACGGCTGATTTTGAGCGCCTCTCACGAGGACTAGCATTGGCGAGGCTGTGCCGCGCGGAACGACTGCCACTACGATGGCGTGGCCTGGCGTTCCAGGCGCAGTGGCCTCGGCCTGCACAAACTGTTCCCACGTTGCAGCGATTGCGGCATCGGTTCCCAGTATGCGTAGGACGTCTTTTGCCGGAACGTAGACCCACCCCTCAGGCGAAGTTGCATCTCTTGTAGTAGTGGTTACAGCCTTCATTGACGCACACTTTAACTCGCGCGATTGGCTAGGTACTTGGCCCCGCTTTTCAGAGCCGAGGTCGAGTGACTGCTTCTCGCCGCATTCTGCCTTTGCCTACTGCGCCTGCTCAAGGATGCCGATACGCCCGCGAACGAACCGCTCGATTTGCGACGCCGTCTCGTCTAGAGCAGCATCGCTCCGAAACCGAGCGCACGGCAGCGCCATGAACTTGGGGAACCGCTCTCGTATCCGTCGCTCCTCGCTTGACCTGTTGCCGGGCAAATAGGGTCTGGAAAGCTGCCGCTGCACGATGATCTCAACGCATGTTTCGAGTTCGAATGATGGCAGCAGCAACGAGGTGAGAGCATCGGCTTCGATGGAACAGCGCAGAGTTTGATATTCGGGGTCAACGTCCTCGGGGTACGTCAGAAAGCCGGACGAAAGGGCCAGAACGGTGGAAGACGCGAGCGAGCACCTAACCTTCCGATAAACAGCAATGTTCCGCCTCGAATAGCCCGCGTAGCCGGACGCGTCAATGGAAGCGGCAATGCTCCCTTCGCATGACATAAAGTGCTCGTCGAGGTCGACGAACTGCCAACCGAGCCGCTGAGCCAGGATGGGACCAACAGAGGTTTTTCCAGCACCGCCGGGACCGACGAGATGAAGAACTGTCGTCACTCTTGAATGAAGTGAGGCGTCAAGCTGAAGGTCCGGTCATGGCCGGCCGCTGCCGTTGGTGGCAAATGCTGCCACAGCGTGAAGTGCTGGCGAAATCGGCCGACCATGTGCCCGCTACTCGCCATCCGGGTGGTACGGCGACCGCATTTCTTCAACGAACAAGCCAACCTTCGCCGCCAAACGCTGTGCCTCGGGACAAGCTGATGCGACCCCGACGTACATGTAGTAGTCCCATCCAAAGTGGACGAACGCCCCCTCGCCCTCGAGCCTGCACCAGAGGTCCTCGCGGAGGACTTTGGCCATGATTGCCCCGGMGTCTGTCGGCGCGATGGAGTCTCCTTCCGAGTACGGAGGCTCCTCGTCTTTTTGATGCTCCAGCCCTCGGATTGACACGGAGGAAACCCCCGCTTCCCGAAGGAATGCGGTGGCGACGGCGATGTACGCCGCCTCGACCTCCTCGTACGCCGTTTGAGTCAGCACGGTCCCGTCGAAAGCGGCGCCGACATCGCTGACGGAGGTCCACTCGGTGTACCTTCCTCCGTCGCTGCGGATGGCTGGGTCGTATTTGGTAACTCGATACTCGAGCATCGTTGCCTTCTCCTCGAAGCTCATCGTCTATGGTCCTTGGGAGCGAGCAGCTCGCACTGGATGCCTCGGCGCAAGGTCAGGCCGGCACCCGACCGACGATTCTCGGGCGCAGCGCCTGCGCTGGTGAACCTGCATCAGCAACGAACGACAAAGGACGGGGCATGACCGTCTTCGACAAACGCCTGTGCCTGCTCCGGTGACAACCCTTGTTTCGTGAGCCATGCATTCAAAGCTTCCAGCGTAGGGAAATCTGGACTCACTGGAGTACCTTCAGAGACGTTTTCATAGACTTGATAGGCAGTCAGCAGCGTCGGGTCGGTCTTGTAAAGCAGCTCATGATGGCCACCAATGACGTGGTTCCCCGCCTCGTCGGTCGGATGCTGAAAGCCAGTTGGCACACGAATAATCTCTCTTCCCACGCTGTCCTCCTTCGGCCTAGTCTTGGCAGATTCTTGCTTGCTTCATGGTCAGTGCGCATGCGCTTCAGACGCCGCGCTCGACCGTCCGGTCTTGGCCGAACCCCGAAGTCTAGCCTCGGCTAACGACAGACCGTTTCGGCCCTGCGCAGCAGTCCTTCGCGGATGACTGCAAGCGCCTGGGTTACCTTGCCCTGATACGCTCCAAGCCGCCCTCATCCAAGTCCAACCCGCATGCCCGAACTCCCCCACAGCCCAGCCGCCGACCGCAACAAGCAGCCCATCCTCGATGCGTTGACCCGCATCCTCGGCGAGCGCGGCGCCGCCCTGGAGATCGCATCCGGCACAGGCCAGCACGCCGCCTGGTTCGCAGCAGCAATGCCCCAATGGATCTGGCAGCCCACCGACGCAGACGCACGCATGCTCCCCGCGCTCGCAACCCGAGTCGCAGAAGCCGCACTCCCCAATCTCCGCCCACCGCTCCTGCTCGACGTGATGGCGCCTCAATGGCCATCGCAGGGCCCCGCGTTCGCTGAAGGAGAAGAAAAGAAGTTCGACGCGATCTACTGCGCCAACATGCTGCACATCGCGCCGTGGCCCGCATGCGCCGCCCTGATGCAAGGGGCCGCGCGGCATCTGCTTCCTGGCGGGTTGCTGATCACGTACGGGCCTTACTTCGAAGAAGAAGTCCCGCCGGCGCCGAGCAACCTGGCGTTCGACGAAGACCTGCGCGCCCGCAATTCCGCATGGGGCATACGCCGCCTGGAGGACGTGGCGGAAGAGGCGCGCCGGTCAGGCCTCGCGTTGCGCGAGCGGCATGCGATGCCTGCGAACAACTTGCTGTTGGTCTTCGGCACCTGAGGCGTATCTTCCGCTTCAGTGCCCATGGCGGACTGGCCTCATTGAATTGAACTACGGGACGATAAGTGACCATGATCGAACTCGAGCAGGAACGATAAGATAACGGTCGGCTTTCCTCCTAATTCTTGCTCTGGACTCGAGATGGCATTGCCGCAGACCGAAGATGAAATGCAGGCGCTCCTGACCGGTGCGCTGGCCGAGGCTTTTGCGCCGCCCGGCTTTACCCGCGTGGCGCTGGACCCGCGAGGAGAGGCGTGGGACTCCTTGCTGCGCAGGAATGCGCTTGGCACGCAGTACATGCGCCCCTTCGTCTGGCAGCGCGACGACGGCATCGGCTATACCTGCGACATCTGGCTGGAAGTCCGCGATACGCGGGTGGAGCAGGTGATTCGGAAGTTCACGCCGGACGAAGCCAACATGCCGACGGCCACGCTGAAGTTCTCCAGGTTTGTCAGCGAAAGCGACTTGGTGGCGGATAGCCCTGCGGGCCTGAAGACCTTCGTCGCCAAGGCGAAAGAGCTGTTTGCCGAGCTGCTACCCAAAACGGCAGACATGGCGCAGCTCGATGCGCTGGTCAATGGCGAGAGGGAGGAAGTGGACTTCTTGAGGATGCTCGAAAGCTACGCGCCCTTTGTCATCGCTTTCCTCGGCCGCAACCCGCGTTTCGACAATATGGTCATCCGCGGCGACAAGCGCATCACGCCCGACCCCGACGATCCGGTCTCCAAACTCATGCGGATAGCCGTGTACTTGCATACGAGCGTGAGGGTGGATTAGCAATCGGCCAGCGCGCCGCCATCGTCATGAGCCTCGTGCCGACCAGATTGCCCGCGCATCTGAACGGCCGCATCGACGAACTGCTGCCGCACCGTTGGCCGCCGTCCGCCTGAGTGCCATCACCAGCCACGGACTGGCTGTCAAGGCGACTTTGCCCGACGCATACACGCCGACTCCATCAGGGCCGGTTCATCCGGCCGCTCGGGGGGGAGGGCGAGCAACAGTCTGATCAGCGCCGCTGACTGCGCAGGGCCTGGACGGCTTCAGAATCGAGCCCTGTTTTGTAATGACGCCACTGCATACGCTGCTCAGCGCAGGCTTTGCTCCTGCGGCACGATACTCTCGAGAACGCATGCCTAAACTTCGCCACATCCTGGGATTTTTTTGACCTTGATCGCGCTTCAAGCCGATGCCGCAGAGGTGCTTTTGACAATGGAGTCTTACGGCCCGATTCGCATGCGATGAGATTTGAAGCGGACGACCGGATCGCCGAGATGTACGCCGGCTACACGCATTCGATTCGCTACGTCGAAGGCTGTTCGTGAGCGGCGCAGTTCCCTGGCCGCACTGCTCGAATTCAAGAATTTCTCCATGTTCACCACGCCATTGCCCACCCTGATGCTGCACCCCGAATTGGGATTCGCCAGTGGGACACGAATACACACGAAGCAAGGCCTGAAACCCATCGAGGACATTCGTGTGGGGGATTGGGTTCTTACGCACACGGAACATCGGCCTCCGCCGCATCGTCGCCGCCATCGCAGCGAGTACCAATACCGGCGGGTGACGCTCATAGCGGCTGCATGACGGCGTTCCTGCTGGCCAGGCGTTCCTGTTTCGTCAGCGTGGCCAACTCTCCCGCTCGATGCGGTAGATCCTGGCTGCTCTTCCAGGGCGGGCGTCATCTACCTGCTTTCAGGGATTGCCATCGGTGGCGCGCTGCATAGGATCGGCGTCTTACAAAAAGCAACAAGAGGTGATCATGGGGAGCATTGCTGCAATGGCGCGGACTTCGAAGTCCTGGCGACGGGTCGCGGGTGTCGCGGTCGCGGCCCTTGCGGTTCTGAGCGGATGCGGTGGTGGTGGAAGCGGAGACTTCCTACCCGTGCCGCCCTCGGTGAGCACGAGCTACACCATCGGCGGCACGCTCTCGGGCCTATCGGGCACCGTGGTTGTGCGCAACAACGCCGGGAATGACCTCACACTGAAGGCGGACGGGGCCTTCGTTTTCACTGACGCGGTCATCGCCGGCAATCCTTACGCGGTCACTATCGCGCAGCAGCCCCAAGGCCAGACTTGCACCGTCACCGCGGGGCAAGGCACTGCCACCGCCAACGTCAGTGACGTGCGCGTGGTGTGCGCGGCCGTCACCCGTACCATCGGCGGCACCATCAGCGGCCTCACTGGCGCCGTCGTACTGCAGAACAACGCCGCAGAGACGCTGAAGGCGAGTTCGGATGGCACTTTCGCCTTTCCAACCCCCGTTTCGATCAGCACTGCCTATGTGGTCACCGTCGCGGTCCAGCCGAGCGGCCAGACCTGTTCGGTCAGCCGCGGCGCCGGCACCGCAGGCGCGGATCCCGTCGACAACGTGGCTGTCGTCTGCTCGAGCAACAGCTATACGGTTGGCGGCGCGTTGTCCGGCTTGGTGGGTACGGCGGTGCTGCAGAACAACGCGGGCGATGCGTTGACAATCTCCGCCGACGGCTCCTTCACCTTTCCTGCGCTGGTCGCCTACGGTTCCGGATACGCGGTCACCGTGAGGGCGCAGCCCGCCACGCAGACCTGCTCGGTGGCCAGTGGCATCGGCACGATGGGTGCCGCCAACGTGACGAACGTCAAGGTCGTCTGCGCGACGAACGCCTACGCTGTAGGCGGCACCATATCTGGCCTTTCTGGCAGCTTAGTACTGCAGAACAATGCCGCCGACAACCTCAGTGCCAGCACCAGCGGGGTTTTCACTTTCGCAACACCGGTGGCCACAGGCAGCACCTATAACGTGACAGTGCTGGCCCAACCGGTCTCGCAGACTTGCACCGTCACCAACGGTGCGGGCATCGTGGGCAGTGCCAACGTTTCGAACTTGGTCGTCGCCTGTACGCAGAATTTCACGACGCTGTCCGTGTCTTCATCGCCGCTCGTCATTGCAGTGAAGGGCGCATCCAGTGCGCTGACGGTGACCAACACCGGCGCGTTCCTCGCCACCAATGTCACGGCGACGCTGCCGGGGGGCTGGAGCGCCGTGATACAGGACGCGAGTGCATGCACATCTCTCATGCCTGGGGCCAGTTGCGCCTTGTCGTTCAGTTCGCCGACACCGTACGTGGCAAGCGGTGCCGCGAGCATTCAGGGAGACAACACGTCGCTTGCGAGCGCAACGATCGGGTTCTCGTTGAACGGCTTCCTGGTTTTTGATGTGCCTTCGGCGAGCACTGCGACGGTGGTGGACAGCGCGGACCTCTCGGGTCGCTTCGCCTGGGGGGGCGATGGCACCACGACGGGGGCGAATTCGCTCACGGACGGCGCAAGCAACACGCAGGCGCTCCTGGTCAGCTTGGGCGCCGGCAACTCGGCCGCTTCAAGATGCGCGGCGAGCACCAGAAGTGGGCTGAACTGGTACTTGCCTGCGATATGCCAGCTCACCTCGTTTTCGTGGGTGTGCGCAGCGAATCAGGCCAATATTCAGCAGAACTTGATCAACCGCCGCCTGGTCGACTTTGGCGGCCAACTCTATCGCTGGAGCTCGTCCGAATCTACGGCTTCTCCCAGCGATCAAGCCTTCGAGCACAGGACTGACAACGTCGCATTTGATGTGACCAAGGCCGCCGGCCTTCCGATTCGCTGCGTCGCTTCGGTCTCGTGGTAGTGACAAGAAGAGCTGCCGTTCTCCGTTGGCGGCAACCAGTTTGACAAATCGTTGCGTAATCTAACAGGGCTTCCCTCAAGACTTGGTGTGCAGTTTCTTGATCCGAAAGGGGCGCGGGCAGCAGCGTTGACGCCCGCTCATCTATATTCAGCCCGCTCCCTCGGAGCTGCACACACGCCAGTTTCCGCCGCGCATGCCCGGCGCCGCTTCCTTCACGCCATGCAAGAACGCTTCATTGCCGACATCCTCAAGAATCGCAACAACCGGGCAATCCTTGATCGATGGCATGCCCTG